>CAYWGB010000037.1:0-8456 GCA_964457825.1 uncultured Campylobacterales bacterium
GCTCATGCTAATATCGGAATTATTGTTTGCTAATTTTTCAAGTGATTGATTTGTAACGAGAGGCATGTCACCATTGAGAATAATAGCATTCTCATATTTGATCTCAATGCCCCTAAGTGCTCCACCTGTGCCTGGGAAATTGACTACATCTTGTCTGTGAAAAATGATATTTTCATAATTTTCTTGGATTGATTGCTGTATGAGGTCTGCTTGGTGATAAAGAACTACCGTGATGTCATCGCTGATTGATTTAGCAGCATCTATGGCATGGAAAAGCATTGGCTTACCAGCAATAGTATGCATCACCTTGGGGGTGGTGGATTTCATACGAGTTCCTTTACCTGCTGCAAGAATAATAATACTAGATGCCATAGTTTAGTGCCTTTTTGGTAAAATGTCTATATAGATTATAATATTATATCAAAAACGATTTAAGGCAGATGATTTGAAGTGTAATAGTTTTGGAAGATGTGGCTCATGCGTGTTGCATGAAGAGGGCTACGAGATGCAACTAGAGAATAAGAAAAAGAGAGTTTCAGGGTTGCTCAGTCCATTTTGTGATAGTGACATGGAAGTATTCGGTTCTGATATTAGTCATTATAGAGCCAGAGCAGAGTTTAGAATTTGGCATGATGACGGGATTTGCAACTATGCAATGGGTGACATTGATCATAAAGGGTATATAAATATCTCTGAGTGTCCAAAGGTAATCGAAGTAATTGAGGATAAGCAGTGGAGACTGTTGGAACTTATAAATGAGAATAAGAGTTTATCACGCAAGTTGTTTGGCATAGAGTTTTTGGGCACTAGTAGTGGTGAATTGTTGGCTACAATGCTTTATCATAGAAAACTGGATGATGAGTGGACTGAACTAGCCAAAGGTCTAGAAAAGGCGCTTGATCTTAGAGTAGTTGGTAGAAGTAGAAAACAAAAAGTAGTAGTAAGCGAAGAGTATGTTACAGAGAGGTTGAGTGTTAACAACCAAGTTTATTCATATCGTTACTATGAGGCAGGATTTACTCAGCCAAACCCTGGAGTAAATGTGAAGATGATTGAGTGGGCCAAGGAGTGCGCTAGTTGTGCTAATAGTGGAGATTTTCTAGAGAGTTATTGTGGACTTGGTAACTTTACGTTACCGTTGTCTGGTCTGTTTCCAAAAGTACTTGCAACTGAGATTAGTAAGAGCTCCATCAAGGCTGCCAAAGAGAATTGTAAAATTAATGATATCGATAATATCGTCTTTGCAAGATTGAGCTCAAGTGAGATGACTGAAGCACTTGATGGTGCTAGAAAGTTTAGGAGACTCGAAGAGATTGATCTGGATAGTTATAATTTTTCATGTGTTCTTGTAGATCCTCCAAGAGCAGGACTTGATAGTGAGACAAGAGGACTGATTTCAAAAATAGAGCATATTATTTATATATCTTGTAATCCTGAGACGCTTGTGCGTGATTTGTCAGAATTGGAGGCTACCCACAAGGTGGTAAAATCTGCTATATTTGATCAGTTTCCATATACAAATCATATAGAAAGTGGAGTTTTTTTGGCAAGAAGATAGTATTTCGTCTGACATGTGTTATAATAGTAATAAAGGAATTTTGATGTCCAAGCTGCCAAAATGGATGATGCCGTTATCCCATAGTAACGAGTTTGTATTTAATCCTTCAACAAGAGATTTTATTGTCCAAGAGGTGCCTTTGTATGAATTTAGTGGCGAAGGTGAACATCTAGTAATGTTAATTCGTAAAAAAGAGTTGACTACATGGGAGATGGTTGGTATTTTAAGTAAGTATTTAGGGATTAGAAATAGAGACTTTGGCTATGCTGGTCTTAAAGATAAACATGCAATGACACTCCAGTATGTCTCTGTTCTTGCAATATATGAAGAGAAGTTAATGAAATTTTCTCATCCACAAATTAAAATAATAACAACGAAACGACACAATAATAAAATACGAATTGGGCATCTCAAAGGTAATATTTTTCAGATGAGATTCAAAAAAGTTATGGGCGTCCAAAGAGATAAACTTGATTCAGTATTGGCATGGATAGGGGAGAATGGAGTACCGAATTATTTCGGGCATCAGAGGTTTGGTGTAGATGGAGATAACTGGAAACAGGGGAAAGAGATAATAGAGGGCTCAAGAAAGTGTAGAGATAAAAAGATGAAAGAGTTTTTGATATCTGCTTATCAGAGCTATCTTTTTAATGGATGGCTCAGCAGGCGTATAGGTATATCTAGGTTATTATCTGACTTTAGCGAAGAGGAGGTGGAGAGGATAGAAGGCTTACCTGCTGGATCTTTGAAGAGGACAAAAAGACAAGATGTTTTTTTTAAGATTCTTGATGGGGATTTGATGATGCATTATCCATATGGTAAAGTATTTAATGTTGAAGAGCTCCAAGAAGAATCAAAACGATTTAAAGAGAGGGACATATCACCAACAGGACTGATTTCTGGCAAAAAATCCAAGAGATCCCAGAGAGTTGCAGGAATAATTGAAGCAGAGTTTGATATTGAGATAGAAGAGAGTGGCTCAAGACGATACGCATGGGTCTTTCCTGACGAAATCAAAGGTGAATATATCCCACAAAAAGCTCATTATGAGCTAGAGTTTTATTTGCCTAAAGGAAGCTACGCTACCAATGTGGTGGATATATTAAAAGGAAGTATGGATCGACAATGAAGCATGAGAAGCAGCCGCATCTGAATCATCTGATAATTTGTCAAAAATGTCACACTCTGCATGAAAAATGCGAGATATCAAATGCACAGAGTGCATCATGTTCGAATTGTGGCAGGGTGATGTATAGTAGAGATGATGGTATGCTGGATAGGGCTATGGCACTTGGTCTAACTGGCTTGTTGCTTTTTGTGGTTGCAAATGCCTTTCCTCTTGTTAGTATAGACGTACTGGGGCAAGATGGATATATTACAATGATTTCGATGTTAGATACCATGTTTGATAAAGGCTTTTATGTAGTTGGAATGTCTGTGGCTTTTTTGATTTTTATTTTTCCATTAATGAGTCTGACAATATATATCATGCTTGCTATTTTAATGAAATATGGAGTTGGTAAGGAGATAACAAAATCTTTATTGATTTTGTTATCGAAAGTATTGCCATGGAGTATGCTAGAGATATATTTGGTTAGTATATTGGTGGCACTAGTCAAACTACTGTCTCATGTTCAGATACATATAGGTCTTTCATTCTGGGCACTTAGTTTATTTGTAATACTTGATATTTATGTTTCTAAAAGCATAAGGTTAGGTGAGCTATGGGAGCTGAGGTACAGAACCTATGAAAAATAACAAAACTATGATAGACAAAGAAAAATTAGTTAGGTGTCCGGTATGCGAGGCAGTGAATATTGATGACAAAGAAGGTCTTGTATGCTATAGATGTGAGTCAGCCATATATTCTGGCAAGAAGCCCAGTACAGCAATGGCATGGGCATTTTTGGTAACTGCTATGATATTTTATGTGCCAGCAAATTTGTATCCTATATTGCTGGCTAATACATATGCCCATAAGACTACTAGTACTATTATGGGGGGAGTCTTACTCTTGTGGCAAGAAGGCTCATATCCTGTAGCCTTGGTTATATTGATAGCATCAGTAATAGTCCCTATTTTGAAGTTTATTGTGTTAATATATCTCTTGACAAATGTTCATAAAGGCATAAAAAAAAGGAAAATAAACCAGCATACACTTCACTACTTAGTGGAGATTGTTGGTCCTTGGTCCATGGTGGATGTATTTGTTGTAACTGTTCTGACAGGCTTGGTTCATTTGAGTGCGGTTACTATAGTAGCAGGCTCTGGGGCTACAGCATTTGTGTTGATGGTGATATTCACTATGTTGAGTGCGGTATCTATAGATAGCAGATTATTTAAAGCAAGGGAAACTCAATGACTCAGCCCAAGAAGGTACACATTACACCAAGTAAACGTGTAAGTATATTGACATCCATATGGATAGTACCACTAATAGCGTTGATGATATCACTGTGGATAGCCTACAAGCACTATTCTCAGCTCGGATCGGAAATACGCATATCTCTTGATAGCAGTAGTGGGCTAGAGGCTGGCCAAAGTGTTGTAAAGTACCGTAATGTACCGGTAGGAAAAATTACTAAAATTGAGATTAGTGAAGATGGACAAGGTGTTATTGCTATAGCTAAGATGAACAAGAATATAGAACATTTTATTAACAATACAGCACATTTTTGGGTAGTTAAGCCAAGGTTGGATTACTCTGGTGTAAGTGGACTAGATACCTTGCTTAGTGGTTCATATATAGCCATGGATGCAAAAAAAGGTGGCAAACCAAAAGAGTACTTTGTAGGCACAGATACCCCATATAGAGACATAAGTTCCGGTGAGTATTTTGTGTTGCATACAAATAGTATCACAAACATAGGAAATGGAGCACCTGTGAGTTATCATAACATTCGAGTAGGAGAGGTTGAGCAGGTTGTGCTCTCTGCTGATAATAAAGGTGTTGATATGATAGTATTTATTGAAACAGAATATGCTGACCTTGTTAACGAAAGCACTAGATTTTGGTTGAGAAAATTGGCCAGTATAAAATTTAACGGCAGTAGTCTAGATATGGATATTGCACCGATTTTTTCACACTTGGCATTTGGAGGTATCTCATTTGAGACAAAGCTAGATAAGGAGTATGTAAAAGCACCACCTAACTATTTTTATCAGCTTTATGATAATAAAGATGAGGCAGAATCAAAAAAAATTGGAAATGGCAAGAGTGATAAACGAGAGTTTGTATTTATGTTTAAGGGGAACTTGGCGGGTCTACATAATGGTGCAGCAGTTAAATTTCAAGGCTTTACAGTTGGAACAGTTTCTGATATCACTCTGCAGTACGACAGTGAAGAAAAAACCATGAATGGTCTAGTGAGTGCCTTGGTCGATGTGTCTATATTTGAAGATCAAAATAGAAGTGGTATTGAAGTGTTAAGCGATGCTGTTGATAATGGGATGAGGGCTAGCTTATCAGCTTCTAGCCTTCTATTAAGTGGGCTTGATATTAAACTTGATTTTGACGGCAAACAACATACGGCATCGATAACTAGTGCTGATAAAATAGTTTTCCCTGTAATTAACTCTCAAAAGCCTACAGCAGTCGAAGGTTTATTGGCAACTATAGGAAATACATCTAAGAACATTGACAAGAGTCTGAACGAGACAACAAAAACTATCAATGATAGTTTAAAATCAGCGACGGCAAATCTAAATAGAAGTCTAAGAAATACGACAAAGAATTTGAACAAAACTCTAAGATCAACTACAAAATTGATGAATGGATATAATTCAAACTCTCTGTTTGGACGGAAAATGACAGATATGCTCAAAGAGATTCATGAGAGTACTGAAGAGACAAAATATCTATTGCATAAAATCAATAAAAAACCAAACTCTTTAATATTTGGAGAATAAAATGAGGATTAAAAATATATTTATCTTTGGTTGTTTGGGGCTCATTGGATGCAGCAGTATTTCGACTACGTATATACTGGATGTTGATGCATTGTCTCTGACACAAAAAAATTCCATAAAAACACAAATTGCTGTAGATAAGGTTTCGGTACCAGGTTATATGAAAGATGGACATATTGGTATAAAGAATGATGATGGAAGCATTACCCATACAGACGAGATGTGGGCGGTACCAACTGAAAAAGCACTAACTGATGCCTTGATAAGGGGGCTGCAAATAAAATTTGACAACCCTAATGTAAAGAGATATCCTTGGGATGTTGAAAATGACAGAGGTATACGCGTAAAAGTCGATATTAGACATTTCTTGTACGAAGATGGTATGCTAAATTTGGAGGCTAACTACTCTATAGGTTCAATTAAAGCATTAACTCCTCGAGGATATAGGTACGTAGTGTCATTGCCTGCTGAGAAAACAAGTGCCGATATAGTAAAGGTTATGAATAGAGAGTTTTCATATCTTTTAAACGACATAGGTGCTAAAATCAATTAATAGTAATATTGAAAACATTCTCTTCTTTTTGCATATCGTAATGGTATCGAAATTCATTTCCTAATTTTTCTAGGATATTGTTGACTATGTATAGACCTAGTCCGAAACCACTACTTCTTTTTTCGTTCTGAGAAAAAGGTTCGATATAAAAATCAAGAGTCTCTTTGAGTTTTTCGCCTTTAGATCTAACCTCAATTTTGTTACCTGTGCCTATGAGGCTAACATGACCATCTGTACTATACTTTATGCCATTGTCTAATAAATTCTTGAGCACTATTGCAAGTAATTTTGTGTCGGTATATAGAGGTCTATCTATTATATTAATAGTATATTTTTCCTTATCGGTCATCAGGACATCTTCAGTTCTCTTAACTACATCGCTTAACAAGGTCTCTTTTTTGGTAGGCTCAAAATTGTACATTGTGATCCGTTCTACATCAGCTAGATCACTAATGAGTTCATTCATTCTGTCAAAAGCTGATATGAGAAATTTTTTCGATACTGTATCCTCTATAGTTTCGGATATAATTCTGCCTTTGGTGATTGGTGTCTTTAATTCATGCATTATATTGCGCATAAATAAGTTTTTAGAGGACATCAGCTGTTTTATGTGGCTAATTGCTTTGTTGAAGCTGTGAGCAATCGTACCAATTTCATCATTACCGTGGTACTCTATTTTAGTATCTAAATCTCCTGCGGCAAATTGTTCTATTTGCTTGTGAAGTCTTTTTAGTGGGATAAGTTTTCTCAGTATCATAATATACATTGTGGCAAACAGCATCCCAATTACGGCACTAATGATCACTATGGTTTTGTATATCTCTTCGTAGTAGCTTATTTGATTATCTATAAACATCTGAGTATAGTCAAATCTTTGGACATATATATACCTGTGTTGCGCTGTTTTGAATACCCTAAATCTTCCGTATATTGTGGTGCTTTCAAAAATAGTCTCACCACTTTTTTCTATTTCTTGATGAACATCTTTGATGGCAACAGGTTCGATACGGTAATCATTGTAAAATTTTTTTAACTTTATATCTTTAGTCTTGATGGTTCTTCGAAATAAAAAGGAGTCTGATATAGGTTTATATCTGGCAACATTTCTTGGTCGTCTTTCATCCTGGGTTGCAACCTTAAAATAATAAAATGCTGCCACCAATATGCTAAGTACAAGCAAAAACAGCACATGGATAAAGCTGGTAACCGATATATTTTTCATCTATCAGATTCTATCTGTGAGCAGATATCCTACCCCTCGTATTGGTTTGATGTATGTGTTTTCATTGTCAATTTCACTGATTTTGTTTCTTATTCTAGAGATAATAACATCTATATTTTTGATTGAACTTTCGTCATCTATATGCTCACTATCATAAATTAGTTGCTCTCGAGAGACGGAACCATTTTTGTGCTCAATTAGTATGGAAAGCACATCAAATTCTGCCGCAGTAAGGTCTAGCATTTTGCCCTTGAATCTAATAACTCTACCTTCGTTCACTGCAAATATTTCCTCTTCAGTCTCTGGCTCCTTAACTGCATTGGTGCGACGTAAAATGGTGTTGATTCTCGTAACGAGTTCTCGTGGGTCATATGGTTTTGGCATATAGTCATCGGCACCTCGCTCCATTCCAACTACCTTATCCATCACATCATCTCTGGCAGATGAAATAATTATAGGAATATTTGAAGATTCTCGGATTTTTGTTACTACATCTAGACCATCCATGCCGGGAAGAGTGAGATCCAAGATGACTAAGTCAAAGTCGTGTTGGGTCAAAAGAGATAGTCCTATAAATGGGTCTTCAGCCGTAATTGTATCCATGCTGTACTTGCTAAGATACGCAGAGAGTATCATTGCTAGTTCTGGGTCATCTTCTATTATTAATATTTTCATGTAGGCTCCCATGATTAGTAGTATAAATTGGTAAGTATAATAGCAAAACTTTATAAAGAGATACGATAATTGCCGAGCCAAAGAGACTGGGCAAGAATTATTATGGTTTTGCTGGACTGCTTGTGTTGGAGTCAACTGGCATTTTAGCTTTGTGTTTTGTAACTCGTTTGGTTTTATACTTTTCTTTTAAGGCTTGTACACCTGTTATGAACTTTGATGTGCCATCCATGATAGCTGCACTAATACCCTTGTTTGCTGCTTTAATAAAGCCCTGTGTTGTGCCTTCGTTTAAAAAATCAATATACTTTTCTATCTCTTCGTCATCTAAGTCTTTATAGACATAGAGTGATGAGAGCGTGGTTCTTTTTCTGATATTCTCCTCCATTGCCTTTTTATTATCCTCTATATATTTTTTAGATTTAGAGCTTTGGATATCTTGTCCACTCATTTTTAACATAGCTTTCATTAATGATATTTGCAAGTCGAGTGCAGATTCTGTTGTATGGGCTGCTTTGTCTAACTCTTCGCACAGTGATGCC
>CAYWGB010000038.1:0-8362 GCA_964457825.1 uncultured Campylobacterales bacterium
GATTTGGTTGTGGCTACTCTTCCTCTTGCTGTCCTCTCTATGTATCCGTTTGCTATGAGATATGGCTCAAGCACATCCTCTATAGTACCTTCGTCTTCACTAAGGGCTGCTCCGATAGTACTCAGTCCCATTGGCTTACCTTTGGCCTGCATCAAGAGCTCCAACAGCTTGATATCTTGTTCGTCAAATCCAATTTCATTTACACCTAGTTGATCTAGCGCATATTTGGCTCGTTTGAGTGAAATTACATTTTCATCTTCCACTTCGGCAAAGTCTCGCACTCTTTTTAGCAGCCTGAGTGCGATTCTCGGTGTTCCTCTGCTCCTGCGTGCTATCTCATTTGATGCATCTTTTTGGGATATTTTTTCGAGCTTGTGAGATGCTGCACTGACAATAGATGACAACTCTTCGTGGTTGTAAAACTCCATTCTGAAATGCATTCCAAAACGCTCTCTTAGAGGGCTAGACAGCATACCGGCACGTGTAGTTGCACCAATGAGTGTAAAACGAGGCAAGTCAATCTTGACAGTCTGCGCAGCTGGCCCAGATCCGATAATAATATCAAGTCTGAAATCTTCCATGGCAGGATACAGAATCTCCTCAATAGCTGGTGACATACGATGTATCTCATCAATAAATAAAATATCACCCTCTTCTATGTTTGTAAGAAGTGCTGCTAAGTCCCCAGCTTTTTCTATCATAGGTGCTGCGGTGGTTTTAATGTTGGCATTCATTTCACTAGAGATTATATTGGCAATCGTTGTTTTTCCTAGTCCAGGAGGGCCAAAAAACAAGATGTGATCTAGAGCTTCATCTCTTTTTTTACTTGCTTCTATAAAAACTTTGAGATTTTTCTTGATCTTTTCTTGCCCTATATACTCATCCCACCCACTAGGACGCAAGGAGACTTCGTAAGATGTCTCTTCGTCAAAACGTTCTATTTCAACCATGCGCTCCATTAGTAAGAGTATTCCTCGCTAGGAAATTCACGTCCTTTGACTTCATTGCGATAAGACTCTAGCCCTTGTCGTATCTGATTGGCTCCATCCATATACTGTTTCACAAATTTTGGTTTAAAAGACTCAAAAAAGCCAAACATATCAGACCAGACCAAGACCTGACCATCTGTTGTATTGCCTGCGCCAATACCTATCGTTGGAACAGAGACAGCATTTGTGATAGCTGTAGCAGCCTCTTCTTTGACGCCTTCAACGACAATAGCGAAAACTCCAGCCTCTTCTAACGCTATTGCATCAGAGACTAAAGTCTCTATGTCCGCTTGGTCTTTGCCTCTAATTTTGTAACCTCCATCAGAGCGTAGAAATTGAGGCATAAGACCAATATGTCCTAGGACGGCAATAGAGTTTTGTGTCAATGCTTTGACAATATGTGCCCTCTCTTTTCCGCCTTCGATTTTAACTGCTTGAGCATCAGTCTCTTGATAGACTCTCGTAGCATTTTCGATTGCTAATTGAACAGATGTATATGAGCCAAATGGCATATCCAGCACTATCATTGGTAGAGAGGCTCCATTACATACTGCCTGCGTATGGTATATCATCTGGTCGATTGTAGCACTCAGAGTGTCGTTTTTGCCCAAGAAACTCATATTTAAACTATCACCTACGAGTATCATCTCTACTTCACCATCAAAGAGCTTGGCAAAGAGGGCATCATAGGCCGTCACCATGGTAATAGGCTCTTTACCTTTCATCTTGGAGATGGTGCTTGTTGTGACTCGTTTTTCTATTTTTGGTGTTTGAATACTCATTATAATAACGCCTTTAAATTTATCTTATCATTTTATCAAAAATATGTATAATGTCATCAATATATTAGCGAAAGAGTGATAATGAAAAAACTAGTAGGCTACATTACAACGGGTTTCCCCGATAGGTACTTTACGATAGATCTTGCTATTGCGATGGCTGAAGCTGGAGTAGATACCTTGGAGTTGGGTATGCCATTTTCTGACCCTGTTGCTGACGGTCCGGTAATAGAGGCAGCCAACCTAAGAGCTCTTGAGGCTGGGTTTAAACTTGATCACCTTTTTGAAGTATCCAAAGAGATTGCATCACAAATCGATACACTCTGGATGGGTTATTTTAATCCATTCTATCATAAAGGAGTAGAGTACTTTGTGTCACAAGCAAAAGATAGTGGTGTAAATGGTTTTATCATACCCGACTTGCCATTTGAAGAAGCAAAATTATATAGACCTATGATTAACAAATCCGACTTGACTCTGATAGATTTTGTTGCCCCAACAGACTCAAAGCAGAGAATAGAACAGATTGTCAAAGAGTCCAAAAAGTTTATCTATCTTGTTGCATATGCCGGCATCACTGGTAGCGGACAAAATGAGGACTTGCAACCCATCATTGACAATATCAAAGAGGCAAGCAATACTCCAATCTATGTAGGGTTTGGAGTCGATGAGAATACTGCCAAAGATAAAATAAAAGGGGCAGATGGAGTTATTGTTGGATCTGCTTTTGTCAAGGTCTTGCTTGACAGCCATCTCAATAATACTCAAAAAATTGCCAAGATCGTTGAAATCACAAGAGAGATAAAAGAAAAAATAAACTCCTAGAAGGAAAAAAATGGAATATTTTGTGTGGAACATAGATCCTGTACTCCTGCACTTGGGACCACTTCAGCTTAGATGGTACGGGTTACTCTTTGTAGGTGGTTTTTTTGCAGGTGCATCAGTGCTGAAATGGATATATAAACAAGAAGGCAAGAATCCAGATGATGTTGACAGTCTAATTATATATTTGATGATAGGGGCTGTCATTGGTGCAAGGCTGATACATACACTCTATTACGAGCCTGAGTATTATTTGCCACATCCTCTTGAGATTTTGTATGTCTGGAAGGGAGGGCTAGCGAGCCATGGTGGATTGTTGGGGATTATTATTGCTGCATTTATTTTTTCCAAAAAGTATCATGAGTCGTTTGTATGGCTGTTGTCAAGATTGACAATATCTGGTGCTCTAGCGGCTGTATTTGTAAGAGTTGCTAACTTTTTCAATACCGAAATAGTAGGCATCAAAACAGATGTGCCGTGGGCTGTTATTTTCCAAAGATATACGGATTTGGCTCCTAGACACCCAGTGCAGCTATATGAGGCATCTGCCTATTTGATAATATTTTTTATATTTCTTAGCGTGTATAAAAAGATTTCTGTAGAAATGGCAACCAAGTTGTTTCCGGGATTATTTTTGAGCATGTTCTTTACAGTTAGATTTTTATTGGAATTTTTCAAGACGAGACAATCCGTACACACAGCTGATAGTTTCTTGAGTACCGGCCAGTTACTTAGCATGCCATATATCGCTATAGGCATCATATGGATTGTTTGGGCTTTAGTTTCTGCACGAAAGGCACGAGATGAGTAGTAGATATACACTTGGAATAGATATAGGCTCCACAACGGTCAAATACGTTGTTTGCGATGAAGATTTTGCTATTGTCGCCAAACATTATACCCCTCATGATACAAAACAAGCTCCCACACTTTTAGAGATATTGCAAAAATTGGAGCAAGAGAAAACAGATATTTTCAACAAGATAAAGAAAGTATATATTACAGGTTCTGGAGCATCCAGGATAGCCCCTGTTATAAATGCTCGTTTTGTGCAAGAGGTAAATGCTGTTGTCTTGGCCGTCGAATACTATCATCCTGATGTGAGATCGGTTGTAGAGCTTGGTGGACAAGATGCTAAAATTATCCATTTTAAAGAGGATGAAAATGGTAAAAAGTCTGTCTTGACATCTATGAATGACAAATGTGCCTCAGGAACAGGTGCAACCATAGAGAAATGCAGCATGAAAGTAGGATTAGAGAGTAGCGATATGCAAAATCTAAAGTTTCAGACTGACAAACTACACCATGTTGCAGCAAAATGTGGAGTATTTGCAGAGACTGACATAGTAAACCTAGTCAAGACATCTGTTCCTAGTAATGAGATAATGAACTCTCTAGCAGATGCGATTGTGATGCAAAACCTTACTGTGTTGACGAGGGGAAATACCCTTATGCCAAAAGTTCTACTACTAGGCGGTCCTAATACTTATCTGGGATTCTTGCAAGAGTGCTGGCGTATGAGGATAGCCGAACTTTGGGATGACAGGGGTGTTGAGTATGATAAGCAGAAACTTGATGAGCTAGTATTTGTACCTGATAATTCACAATATTATGCTGCTCTTGGTGCTGTGATATTTGGGGAAGGTGAGTCTAATCATGATCAAGATTTTACTGGGCTATTAAAGCTGAAGGCGTTAGTCGAGGGTGCTGGTGAAGGTGAAAAAGAGAGTGATGATACACCATTGGTTGAGTCAAAAGAGGAGCTGGAGCAATTTAAAAAAGATTATGCGATACCGCAGTTTACTCCTCCAGTATTAAGCAAGAAAACACCATGTCATCTCGGGATAGATGGTGGCTCTACAAGCTCAAAAGCTGTATTGGTAGATAATGAGGGAAATTTGCTGTTAAAAGTGTATCAGCTCTCTAAAGGCAACCCAATTGATGATACTATTGAACTACTGGGAAAAATCAAGCAAAGTGATCCAAAAGGTTTTTATGATATTCAAGGGCTTGGGGTGACAGGCTATGCCGCTGATGTGCTAGAGGGCGCATTGAGTGCTGATGCCAATATTATTGAGACAATAGCACATATGAAATCTGCACAGCTCTCATTTGGTAACAAAATAAATGTTATTTGTGATATAGGTGGTCAGGATATAAAAGTTCTCTTCATGGAGAATGGTATGATGAAAAATTTCCGACTCTCCAATCAATGTAGCGCAGGAAATGGCACACTCTTGCAGAGTATGGCAAAACAGTTTGGTGTCAAGGTGGAAGAGTTTGCCGATGTGGCATTTCAGGCCAAAAAGGCACCAGCGTTCAACTATGGATGTGCAGTATTCTTGGATACAGATCGTGTGAACTTCCAAAAGGAAGGATACAGCAAAGAGGAGCTATTTGCCGGTATCTCCAAAGTACTACCTAAAAATGTTTGGCAATATGTGGTTCAAGCTCCTAACTTGGCTGCGTTTGGTGATCATTTTGTATTGCAAGGCGGCACACAATATAATCAGGCTGCATTAAAAGCACAGGTTGACTATATCAAATCAAAAGTTACAAATGCAGTAGTCAATGTTCACCCTCATCCTGGTGAAGCAGGTGCCATAGGTGCAGCCATAGAAGCCAGAGATGTAGTATTGAGGGAAGGGCGAGCAACATTCGTTGGGATGGATGAGGCACTACAGATGACATATGTGTCGACAACTGATGAATCAACTCGTTGTCATTTCTGTAGTATAGACTGCTCAAGGACTTTTATAGATACAAAAACGCCATCTGGAAATAGTGCTAGGTATATTGCAGGCTTTTCTTGTGAGGATGGCACTGTCGAGTCAGCAGAGTCACTAAAAGAACTCAAAGAGAGCAGAAAAGCACTGCAAAGTAGTGTGCCAAACTTGGTAAAAAGTGAAGCCAAGGAGCTGTTTAGATCAAGAGGAGAGATTGATTATGACTCTAAAAGTAAACCTATTTATGAGCAAAGTGTCAAGCTGACTTTGGGAGGATGGGGGCCGATTCTGCGTAAACAGGTCAAGAGAGACTTTGTTGCCAGTAGCACAGCTGACAAGGAGTACAGAAGTGGCTTGACAATAGCCATTCCTAAGGTGCTCAATATCTACTCCATTGCCCCATTTATACGTAGATACTTGGAGGCGCTGGATATCAATAGTAGATCGATCATGTTTACAGATTTTTCAAACGAAGACATGTATCTAGAAGGGGCAAAGTATGGCTCAGTTGATTCTTGCTATCCTGCCAAGGTCGCACAGTCGCATGTTTACTCTATACTTAACAACAAGAGGTTTCAAAGAAGAGGTGTTGATTATATTTGGTTTCCTGCTATAACTAATCTGCCTGGTTATGTGGAGTACTCCATGGGGCAAACTTCGTGTCCGATTGTCTCTGGTACTCCTCAAGTGGTTTACTCGGCATTTACAAAAGAGTTGAATCTATTTGACAAGAGTGATGTTGAGTATGTCCAAGATGCATTGAACTTTGAGAATGAAGAGTTGCTCAAAGAGCAGTTATTTGAAACATGGGGCAGCAAGCTTCGTATCACAAAAGATGAAAGTAATTGGGCGATAACACAAGCAAATATTGCAATGAAAGAGGCTGATACCGAGATAACAAAAGAGGGTATGAATATCTTAGAGAATGCAAGAAAAAATCAAGAGATTGTCATCTTGTTGCTTGGTCGACCTTATCACTCTGATCCGGGTTTGAATCATGAGATACTAGATGAGTTTCAATCCTTGGGCTTCAAGACACTATCGATGAGGTCTGTCCCAAAAGACAAAGAGTATCTACATAGATATTTTGATGCTGACTTGGAGGAGAGGATTATAGAGTCTGAGTTTGATATCAGAGATGTTTGGGCTGAGAACTACTCCACAAACTCTGCACAAAAGGTCTGGGCGGCTAAATTTGCAGCTAGACATCCTAATGTTGCGGTAGTAGATTTGAGTAGTTTTAAGTGTGGACATGATGCTCCAACATACTCTATAATCGACAAGATCTTAGGAGCCTCTAAGACACCACACTTGACACTGCACGATATTGATGCCAACAAGCCAGGTGGTTCTATAAAAATCAGAGTAAAGACATTTGCTTATACATTAGAGCAATATAGATTGACACTGGCAGAGAGAGTGCCACAGGAGGTAGAAGTATGAGTATATCATGCAGTAGCGTGAAAATGAGTGAAAAAAATGGTGATTTGAGCTTTTTAAATCAGGAAGCTCATCAGTGGAGAGATATTCCTGTAGAGGAGATAAACTATGCATCCAGCAAAGAGACAACAATACTGCTAGGTGGCATGACGATTATCCAAGACCAACTAGTGGCAGTAGCCTTGCGGTCGTTAGGAGAAAAGTTTGTCTCTCTGCCCAATCCTGATTTTCGCTCATTTAAGACTGGTAAAGCTTTTGGAAATCGCGGTCAATGCAATCCTACATATTTTACAGTAGGTAATCTTGTGAAATATTTGCAAGATTTGCAAAAGAGCAGTGGAATGAGCGCCAAAGAGATAGTGCAAAAGTATGCGTATGTGACAGCAGGAGGATGTGGGCCATGTAGATTTGGTATGTACATTACAGAATACAAAAAAGCTCTCAGAGATGCAGGGTTTGATGGGTTTAGAATCACAAGTTTCGAACATGACAAAGGTATTTTTCAAGGAGATGATGAGCAAGAAGGATTGCTAAATTTATCTCCTAAATTTTTCATATATCTAGTCAGAGCCGTAATTATAGGCGACATCATAAATATATTGGGCTATCAAGTGCGTCCATACGAGATAGAGAAGGGCGCCACAGATAAAGCGATTGAAAAAACCAAAGAGTATGTCACCGAAGCATTTACTAATCATACAAGTCTCAAAAAAGCACTCAAGCTTGCCTCTAAAGAGTTTGCAAAAATCAAGCTAGATCGCACACAGCCAAAACCAAAGGTGATGGTGATGGGTGAGTTTTGGGCTGCTATGACCGAGGGTGATGGAAACTATAATCTCTATCGCTTTTTAGAGTCAGAGGGGGCAGAGTGTATTCCTCAGCCGATTATCAACAGATTGATGCTGAGCATTTGGGAGAGCGAACGAGCCCTGACTAAAAATGAGGTGCTTGCTGATGATTCCAAAAAGGGCATGGACTTCTCGTATTCAAAAAAACGGCTACTTATCAAGATAGCCAAGCAAGCTGTCAAAATGCATTTCAAATCCTATGCCAAGGCAATAGGCTTAAATAACTACAAAATCCCAGATATGGATAAGCTAGCTACTCTAGCAGAGGAGTTTTACACTCTTGATTGTGAAGGAGGAGAAGGGCATCTGGAAGTGGCGCACCTTATAGAGAGTGTCAAAGATAATCTATCGCACTTAACTCTCTCGGTCAAGCCGTTTGGATGTATGCCAAGTTCGGCAGTGAGTGATGGTGTGCAGTCATTAGTGACTAGTAGATTCCCATCGGCAAATTTCTTGAGTATTGAAACATCAGGTGAGGGTGCTGCCAATTTCTACTCTAGGGTGCAGATGGCTCTTTTTAAGGCGAAGCAGTCTGCCAAAGAAGAGTATGAGTCTTTGGATGTGCCAACAGAGATTCCATCAAAAGTGCACGAATATAATTATAATCCAGAGAGTAAATATACCAGTACCGCCGCTAAAGTAATCTCCTCTCTATAGCTATTGACAAAGAGAGCTAAAAGTGTTAAAATCCACCACTTTCTATTTATGGGGGTGACTTGGTTTCGACTGGAGTAGTCGGGGCTATGTGCATGTCGGAC
>CAYWGB010000039.1:0-8357 GCA_964457825.1 uncultured Campylobacterales bacterium
AACCTTACCATTGGACCTGTTGTTGTTAAGAGTGTCAATAATGTATCCAGTAAACCACTTGATATCCATCTCATGGTTGAGGATAACAACTTCTTTGTTGATCTATTTGCACCATTAAAACCAGAATACATATCTTTTCATATAGAGAGCGAAGCACATCCACATAGACTCATTCAAAAAATCAAATCTCTAGGCATTAAACCAGCATTGGCTCTCAACCCACACACTGCTCCATCTGCTATAAAGTACCTACTAAACGATTTAGATATGGTACTTATCATGAGTGTCAACCCAGGATTTGGAGGTCAGAGCTTCATAAACTCAACTATCGAGAAGGTCAAAGAGCTAAAAAGTATGATAAATACACTACGCTCAGCATGTCTCATCGAGGTAGATGGCGGAGTGAATGATAAAAATATTCAAGAGCTCAAATCAGCAGGTGTAGATATAGTGGTGGCTGGCTCTTATGTCTATGGTCACACAGACGGTATTGCCACAGCAATTTCATCTCTCAAGTAATATCGATATGAAAGTTAAGGTTTGTGGCATAACCAATCTTGCTGATGCATTGCATGCCAGTAACAATGGTGCAGACTATCTAGGATTTGTATTTTACGATAAATCACCTAGATACATATCACCAAAATCTGCTCAAAACATCATCTCTCAGCTGCCAAAAAAGATTGAAACAGTAGCACTTTTTGTAAACAGCACCCCTAACGAGATAAACTCTATGATGAATCAATCTGGAGCTAATATCGCTCAAATACATTTTGATGTTGATGAGCTATTTTTATCTCAAGTTACTTACCCAACCATTCCCGTCATAAGAGCCAGATGCAAAGATGACATAAATAACTTTGCTAACCATTTAAAGCTTGTTGATGTTTTTTGCGACACCTATGGAGGCAGTGGAAAAAGGCTAAATCTAGAGTGGTTTGATGGGATAGATTGCTCCAATATTATCGTAGCAGGTGGGTTGTCTCCAGCCAATATCCATGAAACCAAAAAATATGGCTTCTACGGAGTCGATGCTAGTTCATCGCTAGAGGTATCGAAGGGCCATAAAAATCATGATAAAGTAAAGCAGTTTATAGACAATGCAAAATCTAATTAATGAACTAAACACCTCATTTGGTCGAAATGATGGTAAATTATCAAAAAATTCATATGACAGAATTGCGACAAAATACTGCTCATTGTTTGATGATAGTCAGGCTATATTGCTCCTATTACAAGCATCTGGCTATCCCATCCAAGAAGAGGTGGATAGATATATAAATAAGCACTTTTTCACCTCATATAGAGATCAAAAGTATTGTGTTGTCGACATAGAGACAAATGGTAGCAAGCCCAGTAACTCCCAAGTCATTGAGATAGGTGCGATTATGGTGCAAAATGGATCTATCATTGACAAGCTTGAGACATTCGTCGAATGTGCATATCTGCCAGAACATATTGTCAAAATTACAGGTATAGAACCAGAAGATCTCAGAGGTGCTCCATCCAGAAGAGCGGCACTAACAATGCTCAGAGAATTCATGCAAGATGCCGTGTTTGTAGCACACAATGCAAACTTTGATTACTCTTTTTTAAATGCCTCATTTAATAGGTTTGCCCTTGGAAACATTGGCAATCAAAAGTTATGCAGCATTGAACTCGCCAAGCGAACATTCAAGAGTGAAAAATATGGTCTAGCCTATCTTATAGATTCCCTCGGCATAGAAACCGCCTCTCATCACCGAGCTTTGTCTGATGCAATATGTGCCAATATTGTCATGCAAAAAAGCTTTTTAACGATTCCTGATTATGTAAACACCACACAAGACTTGCTAAACTTTGCTAAGTCAAGCAAAAAACAACGGGGACAAGCTAGCTCATGCTAGATTCTATTTTTCTACCCTCAAGAAATCCACTATGCATAAACATAATCTGTGTAAAGATTGGACTAAACAAATTCAATATAGGTAGATAGTTAAAAAGAGCTGCAAGCATTGAGAGCTTGGTAGCATGATTGATTTTTTTATCCAACTTAAAGATTGTCCGAACCTCGTAGGAGGCTGGTTTATTTAATAGTATGGACCATAACCACAACATCGCAATCTGACCTAAGATGGGAACAAATAGTACAGCTAATAAAGGTACAAAAAGTACCACAAAGACCAATAGTGATTTCAAGCTAATCAGAGCAGACTTTACAACTGTAGGGGTGCCAAGCTCTATACTATCACTGTAATGTCTTTTTGCAATCCTAATTAACAACTTTTCACTACTCATAGATGTAATTATCACAGTAAATGCAGTAAATAAAACATAAATAGCAAATGTACTTGCAAATCCAGAACCCAAATTTTGCAACCAACTCCAAGTAATCCACGATAAATAGGATGACACAAAAGAACTAATCATCCCACTAAAAGCCCAAGCCGTTGCCAACGATAAAGCTCCAGCTATCAATCCTACTTTAACGATATAGACTATCACACTTCCAGAGATAATATCAGGCAAACTTTTTATGATAATCTCTTTCATATATACCCATCCTTGAATTCAACATATCGTTTAGCCGAGGCGTATAGCTCCTCAACCTCATCATCACTAAGCTCTCTAACTACTTTTGCTGGACTTCCCATAATCAAACTTCTAGGAGGAAATACTTTATTTTTTGTCACTAAACTACCTGCTCCAACAATAGACTCTTTGCCTATTATGGCACCATCCAGTATAGTTGCACTCATACCTATCAAACATGCATTCTCTACAGTACAGCCATGCAGCATTACTCTATGCCCAATTGTAACATCGTCTCCTATGATAGTAGGGTGACCGTCACTCTTGTCTGCTTTTTTATAATGCGTTACATGCACCATGCTAAGGTCTTGTATATTAGATCTATTGCCTATCTCAATTTTGTGAACATCCCCTCTAACAACACACCCAAACCATACCGCACTATCTTGACCAATTTTAACATCCCCGATAACAACCGCACCAGGTGCTATCCATGCATTAGCATCAATATTGGGATATTCATTCTTGTACGGAAGTATGATATTTTTCTCCATTTGAACCTCTCTATATTTTTTTCATTTTTGCTATTTGATCTCTAAGTCTCGCTGCATCTTCGAAATCCAATCTCTTCGCAGCCAATATCATTTTTGCTTTAAGCTCTTTTATTATCTGTTGTCGTTCTGCTTTAGGCATTTTATCTAGCTTGCTTCGTTTGTTGTAAAGTTCCCCAGCATCCTCAACCTTGAGATCGGTATCTAGTTCTCTGATAGTCGTTTTTGGTGTGATATTGTGTTCTAGATTGTACTCTTCTTGTTTTTTTCGTCTCTCTTGTGTGATATCAATACAAGCTTTCATGGATTTTGTGATTCTTTTTGCATACATGATCACCTTACCATTGGCGTTTCTTGCGCCCCTACCAGCCGTCTGTATCAAGGCTGTTTGAGAACGTAAAAAACCCTCTTTGTCCGCATCAAGTATCGCCACTAAACTAACTTCTGGCAAATCAAGACCCTCTCTAAGGAGGTTAATCCCTATGAGAATATCAAACTCCCCTGTCCTCAACGATCTAATGATTTGATTTCTCTCGATTGCATCTAAATCTGAGTGCATATACTGCACCTTGAGACCAAGATCTGCATAGTATGTACTGAGCTCCTCAGCCATCTTTTTTGTGAGTACTGTTATGAGCACTCGCTCACCTCGTTCTATCACAGGTTTCATTCTATCGAAAAGATTCTCGACTTGATACTCACTATCAACCACCTCAATAGGAGGATCTAGCAGACCAGTTGGACGCACCACTTGTTCTGCCACAACAGCAGACATGTCAGTCTCTAGTTCATTAGGAGTTGCAGAGACAAACAGATAGTGCGGAGCTTTGTTGATATATTCATCGAACATAAGCGGTCGATTATCTAATGCTGAAGGCAATCTAAACCCATACTCCACAAGAACCTCTTTGCGACTCCTGTCTCCTGCATACATTCCTCTAAACTGTGGCAACGACACATGAGATTCATCTACAATTACTAAAAAATCATCATGCATAGCTTCAAAATAATCCATCATCGAGTATGGTGTCTCTCCTGGAGCTTTGCCTGTCAGATGTCTCGAATAGTTCTCTATACCCTTGCACATCCCAGTCGCTTCTATCATCTCTAAATCAAATTCTACTCTTTGTTTGAGTCGATTATACTCCGCAGTCATCTCAAGGTTTTCATAATACTTTAATCGTTCTCCTAATTCATCCTCGATACTTTTTGCTGCTCTAGCTAACTTCTCTTTTGAAACGATAAATTGATTAGCTGAGTATATAGTTACTTCATTATATGACTCCGTTTTCTCCCCAGTAAGAGAATCAAAACCATATATATCTTCCACCTCATCGCCAAAAAATTCTACTCTGATTGCAAACTCTTCTGCATATGCGGGATATATATCCACTACTTCGCCATTTACTCTAAAATTACCACGGTCAAAAAATTCATCATTACGCTTATAGCCCATATCAACCAGCTTCAAAAGTAACTCTTTCTGATTGTACTCTTCTGCGATACATATTTTTTGTACGATAGATTTATAGTCATCAGGACTACCAAGTCCATAGTTTGCCGATACAGAGGCTATAACTATAACATCGTCATTGCTTAGTAATGAAGCAGTCGTAGAGAGTCTAAGTCTCTCCAGTTCTTCATTGACAGAACTATCTTTTTCTATGAACAAATCTTGTCTAGGTATATACGCCTCAGGCTGAAAATAGTCATAATAACTAATAAAATACTCTACATGATTGTTAGGGAAAAAACTTTTAAATTCAGAATATAACTGTGCGGCCAGCGTTTTATTGTGAGTCATGATAAGAGTAGGTTTTTTTGTAGCCTCTATTACTTTGGCCATTGTGTATGTTTTGCCAGATCCAGTCACCCCTAAAAGAGTCTGGTATTTATTGCCACTATTTATGGATTGAACCAACTCCGCAATAGCCTGTGGTTGATCACCCGATGGCTCATAAGGACTAGAGACTGTAAAATCAGCCATTTATTTCTCTAGTTCCTCCAGAGAATTTGAAAGATTTTCTATTTCACTATTCAGGTTGTGGCACCTGTTTGCCAATTTTAGATACGCCACAAACAATTTTTCAGCTGGGTTATCTGCCCTCAAACTCATACCACCATCTTTAAGACTGTTCTCAATATACTCAGCCAAATCTTCATCTAGCTCTTTTGTCTTGATGCGTAAATTGTTAACTGTTAATTCCACTCTTCTCAAAATAACTCCTTCACGATATCAACGATTCGACTTTAGTGATGATGGCATCAATTTCAGCATCTTTTTCTGATAACTCTTTTCTAAGCTGTGCAATAAGCTCATCTTTTTGAAACAGTTCTGCTCTTAATGCATCAGCCTGTGGATTTGCAGGATTCTTTGACTCTTTATCATCTAGCTCCTCTTGTAGCTGAATACATTTTGCTTCGAGTTCACTATATCGTTTTTGAACATTATCGATATTTTTTCTCAATCTATCTATAGCTGACATGGAAACTCCTCTCAACTTTTTGTATTAACATAATCATACCATAACAATCAGTATTTAACAAATACAAAGCAGAGTAACGAGCAATATTAAGTCTGCATTAAGTCTAACTCTCTTACAATAAATCAAATCAGTAGCTACCATCCGCTACAAAAGGGAGAAGAGATGAAACATAATAGAGACGCATTTACGATGATAGAACTTATTTTTGTAATAGTTGTGATAACAATATTATCAACTTTTGCAATACCTATGCTGTTTGGCAACAAGGTTAGCGCACAAGTATCAGTCTGTAAACAAGAGGTAAATCAGCTAATAAGAGAGATGTCAACATTTTACACACTAAAAGGAACAAGCAAAACGCAGCTCCAAGAGATTACAAATATTAACTCCTCCCTATCGAACAATGGTGCATCCCCTGGTGATGGCACCCATGGCATATTGCAACCATCTACAGCCACACCTCTTACCACTCCAATCACATATGCTTGCGACGGAGAGAGTGCTGTTGCAATAAAATATGAAACCAACCAAATCATAGGCAGCAAAAACGGATACACAACACTAACAGTAACCAGTACAGTACCTCAAGAATCCGTCGGCAAACATCTCACACAAGAGCTAGATAAAGATGGTTTTTTCAAAAAATACATCATAGGTGAAAATTAACAAATATGTCATCCAGTGTTCAGAAAGCCTTTACGATGATAGAGTTAGTATTTGTCATACTTATTGTCTCTATTCTCTCCATCTTTGCTCTACCAAGACTTATGCAGACCAAAGATAATGCCCTTATCTCTAATACTAAAAATACTATAGCAACAATCAGAGCCTCCATATCCACCACAAAACAGAGACGTGCCCTGCACGGAGATTTTACTCCATTGGTAAGCCTTAGTACCAATGAAGAGATATTTGGAGGATTCAACGGTGACCCTGCATTACCGGTGCTGGACTATGGTGTAACTCATTGCACAACAGATCAACCCAACAGTTGCTGGCAAAAAAATGATGATCAGTATATATTCATCCTTTCGGATGGGCACAAGTGTCTCTTTAGACTTAGGGACAATAGGTTCATTATGCAACCAACAGACAACAAACAGTGCCATAAGATAGATAGATAATGCTCTATTACCAAGTATCCCTGTTTAGATCCAGTGCTCCTCTGCTCACATATCAGTCATCTCAAGAGCTAAACATTGGTTCCATTGTTATGGTACCAACACGGTCTACTTCGCAAAAGGCTATTATTACTCAAATCGTCACAAAACCAGACTTCGATACACTAGAAATTATAGAGGCCACAAACTTCTATTATATCCCGGTACAAATGGAGATTGCCAAATTCATCAGCGAATATTACTTCTCCTCATTCTCCGAAGCAATCTCGCTTTTTCTACCTCATCACATAAATTTACATTACGAAGACACCTTCGATAAGATAAAAAACTCGTCACCTCAAGCAAAGAGACACAGTTCTGGCCCCACACTTACACCAGAACAACAACAGGCCTACCAATCTATACTCAACAAGAAGAAGGCTCTACTGTTTGGTGTCACAGGTTCTGGGAAAACAGAGATATTCATCTCCCTCATGATACATGCCATAGCCGAAGGCAAAAAGTCTATATTTTTAATGCCAGAAATTTCTCTCACTCCACAAATGCAACAGCGTTTAGAGCGATATTTTGGAAACAGAGTAGCGATTTGGCACTCGAAATTAACCAAAAAGAAAAAAGAGTCCATCCTTGAATCTATTGCCAATAACGAGATAGATATCATTGCAGGTGCAAGATCAGCACTTTTTGTACCATTCAAGAACCTAGGATTGATCATTGTTGATGAGGAGCATGATGATAGTTACAAAGCGATGACTAGACCCAGATATCACGCTAGAGACCTAGCTCTATACATGGGGCAAAAACTCGGAGCCAAAGTCCTATTGGCATCTGCAACACCATCCGCTACCTCTTATCACAGATATGATGTAGTGCACCTAACAAAACCATATGTCCAAGTCGAAAAAAGATACAATTTTATACAAGGTGATGCAATCAACAGCGAAATTATAAACGCCCTCAAGCACAATTTTGCGTCTGGTGCGCAATCATTGCTGTTTATACCAACTAGAGGGAATTTCAAGTACCTATATTGTCAAAACTGTGGAACTACTCACCTATGTCCATACTGCTCGGTCGGCATGGCACTTCACCGCAAACACAGGCACCTCAAATGTCACTACTGCAACTACTCAGAGCCTATACGTCAATCTTGCACAGCTTGTCAACATGAACCACTAACTAGTGAACGCTTAGGTACAGCCGAGGCTATAGAGGTTATAAATGAAAATATAGATGCTCTAGTTGTCGAACAATTTGACAAAGACAGCATATCAACAATCAAAAAACTCAAAGCTGCACTAGATAGATTTGAAAACAAAGAGAGTCATCTTCTTTTGGGCACCCAGATGCTAAGCAAAGGACATGATTATGCGAATATAACGCTCAGCATCATCACGGGCCTAGACTACATCATGGGACTAGCTGATTATCGAGCTAGACAAAGAGCCGTGAGTCTACTATATCAACTTGCTGGCAGAAGTGGTCGAGCCAAAGAGGCACAAGTAATCATCCAGAGCTCCAATGCAGACTTTTTTGCCCACTATCTAAATGGATATGAGGCATTCATACAAGATGAACTAGAGTTTCTAAAAGCTGCCAACTACCCACCCTTTTGCTCTCTTGCAAGGATATTAATCTCTCATAAAGATGAAACAAAAGCCAGTAAAACAACGCTCGATACAGTAACG
>CAYWGB010000040.1:0-8301 GCA_964457825.1 uncultured Campylobacterales bacterium
CGATATTAGCATGAGCATTATACATCTAGACGATCCATCGGGGTACGGAAGAGTAGTAATAGAAAATGGAAAAGTCCAAAAGATAGTTGAGCAAAAAGACTGTAGCGAAGATGAGTTGCAAATCCAAGATGTCAATGCTGGTGTCTACTCTGTATCTAAAAACGCATTAGAAAAGTATATTCCTCTTCTGAGCAATAACAATGCACAAAATGAGTACTACCTGACAGATATTATTCAAATGGCCAAGGATGACAACCTCTCCATATCCCCCATTAATGTCCCCGAAGAGGAGTTTAAAGGTGTCAATTCCAAACTAGATCTAAGTCAATCCGAAGAGATAATGCAAAGACGCATACGAAACCACTGGATGATGCAAGGCATTACTATGAGGCTGCCCGAAACAATCTATATTGATGCTTCGGTCATACTAAAGGGTGAATGTGTCATAGAAAATGGAGTTACACTACTGGGCAAGTCTATTGTTACCAACAGTCATATCAAGTCACATAGCGTAGTGGAGGATTCCATTGTCACAGATAGCTCAATTGGCCCTATGGCCAGAATTAGACCAGCTTCTCACATCACTGACACACATATTGGCAATTTTGTTGAAATCAAAAAATCTAATCTATTAGGCGTAAAAGCAGGACACTTATCATATATTGGTGATAGCAACATAGATACCGGCACCAATGTAGGTGCAGGTACAATCACATGCAATTATGATGGAGTGAATAAATACAAAACGACTATTGGCAAAAATGTTTTCATAGGTAGTGATACACAAATTATAGCTCCCGTAGTAATTTCAGACAATGTCATGATTGCAGCAGGTAGCACTGTAACAAAAGATATTAAAAGTGGCACACTTGCCATATCAAGAACACCTCTCAAGATGATAGATAATTTTTTCTATAGGTTCTTCAAAAAGGAAGAAAAGTGAATATAGACCTTAGTGGAAAAACTATCCTCGTAGGAGTAACAGGCAGCATAGCAGCCTATAAAGCATGTGAACTGGCCAGGCTATTTGTGAAATCTGGTGCAGATGTACATGTTGTAATGAGTGATAATGCTATCAGGTTCGTCTCTCCACTTACGTTTGAGGCCCTGACGAGTAATCCGGTACTACACAGTGGCACAGAGAGCTGGAGCTGTGACCTGAACCACATAAATATAGGCAAAAAGGCCGATGCATTTGTTATCGCTCCGGCTACTGCTAATACCATCAACAAGCTTAGCAAGGGGCTAGCAGACACGCTATTGTTGCAAACTGCACTAGCATACAAGGGTCCATTACTCATTGCACCTGCAGCCAACACAAATATGATTGAGAATCACTATACACAAGGCTCTCTCAAAATGTTGGCCGTAAATGATGTCACTATTATCTCTCCTCAAAATAAACTCTTGGCATGCGGAGACACGGGAAACGGTGCACTAAGTGATCCATTAGAAATTTTTTATCAAACCGTCAGAGCAATAATGATTGATGATTTCTGGCTAAATAGAAAGGTAGTCATAACAGGTGGAGGGACTAGAGAAAAAATTGACGAGGTCAGATACATTGGTAATTTCTCTAGCGGAAAAATGGGAAATGCTTTAGCTACAGCACTCTATATTAAAGGTGCTGATGTATGCTATATAACAACAATGCCTCATGGAAACCTACCAAAAGATATATATACAATAGATGTGCAAGAGAGCACGGAAATGCTTGAATACACGGTAGATGCAGTAAGGGTTGCTAAAAAAGGAAAAATGAGCAAGGCTACTCTCAATAACCCTGAAGCAATTGGTATGATAAGTAAAACTCCATATCTCTTCATGGTGGCTGCCGTAGCAGACTATAAACCAAAATTTCCACAAAAAGGTAAGCTTAAAAAAAATCAACTAGGAGACAGTTGGAGTATTGAGTTAACACAAACAGAAGATATTTTGGGAACCATAGACAAAAGTGGCATCATTACTATAGGCTTCAAAGCAGAAATGGATCATGAAAATGGGTTAGAAAATGCGAAAGATTCATTAAAATCCAAAGATCTTGATGCCGTCTGTTTCAACCAACTTTCCAATAGTGATAGTTTTGGCACAGAAGAGAACAAAATATCTTTGATTACTGACAAAGAAGAGCATGACCTTGGACTACATGACAAATTCACTCTATCCATGAAAATAGTACAATCCTCAAAGGATTTGCTAAAGAGAGTAAATGAGTAAAAACAGACTAGAGCACTTGGCCATCATTATGGATGGGAATGGACGATGGGCAAAACAAAAGTCTCAACCACGAACCAATGGACATATACAAGGTGCAAAAAGAGTGAGAGACATTACACAGTATTGCGCCAAGGATGATGAGATCCAAACTCTGACTCTATATGCATTTAGTACAGAAAACTGGAACAGACCTAAGCTGGAGGTAGACTTTCTAATGAAACTACTCTCTAAATATCTTACCGATGAAGCAAATACCTATATTGACAATGATATTAAATTTGAAACTATTGGTGACCTCTCAAGATTTTCTACCAAACTGCAAAAAACCATTTCTGATTTAAAAGAGAAAACACAACACAACACAAGACTTACACAAGTACTGGCACTCAACTATGGAGCTCGAGATGAGATTGTTAGAGCTGTGAATTCACTAATAGACAAGAACGAACAGATAACACATGATACATTAGGCAAAGCATTAGACACACCATATAGCGATATAGACCTCATGATTAGAACTAGCGGAGAAAAGCGCATATCCAATTTCTTATTATGGCAGCTAAGCTATAGCGAACTGCACTTCACACAAACTCTTTGGCCAGATTTCTCCCAATCTGAGCTGGAGACAATCATAGCTAAATTCAAGGATACGCATAGAAGGTTCGGTACATGATAGCTCCCGAGCAGTATTTTGCATACATAGCTGTATTTATTTTGGGAGCAATGATAGGCTCATTTTTAAATGTTGTCATCTACCGCATACCAGAAGACCAAAGCATTATCTATCCGGCCTCCAACTGTCAAAAGTGCCATACCAAGCTCAAATGGTATCATAATATTCCAATATTTTCATGGCTCTTCCTTGGCGGAAAATGTGCATTTTGCAATGCGGCCATCTCAAAACAGTACCCCGTAATCGAGATATCAACCGCCATATTATTAGTATCTGCATATTACACAATAGGCCCAGTATGGTATTTTCCATTTATCAGCGCTTCATTTGCTGCCCTACTGGCTCTGAGTATCATAGATATAAAGTACTATGCCGTACCCGACAGTATCAACTTTTTTGCTTTGGCGATGTCACTTGTCCAGCCAGATTATCTACGTGCTGGATTAGATGCCATAATCGCCTCTGCATCTCTTTGGACTCTGGCAAAGATTGTCTCACTTGTCACCAAAAAGGAGGCAATGGGTGGTGCAGATGTCATAGTGGCTGGCACAATGGCTGCCCTCCTCGGCTTTCCAGATTTCTTCATAGCCATGTACGTTGCTGCCGTTATGGCCATCATACCTTCTCTGCTCGCCAAAGAGACAAAGGTTCCATTTGTGCCTTTTTTAGCACTAGGCACCATTCTCGTCTATTTAAATGGCCATCAGGTAGATAGGTTGATGGATTGGATATTCAATGTATAAAATCAAAAAATTTATTATAGGGGAATTCAGTAAGAATTTTACGATGGTTTTCCTGCCATTTTTCTCAATCCTCTCTATTATTTATATTATTAGAATAGCATCATTTTCTCAGCGCATCAATGTCAATAGTAGCGAAATGCTTGAACTCTTTGTTCTTTTTTTGCCTGATATCCTATTCTACACGCTCCCTGTATCATTTATAGTTGCTATTGGAGCAACACTACTTAAGCTTTCAAACACCAACGAGCTTATTGCATTATTCTCCTATAGCCTCTCACCTATTAGGCTACTGAGATTCTTTGTAGCTCCTGCAATGCTTTTTTCTCTACTTCTGTTGCTACTATCAATGCTTCTAATTCCTAGAAGTACATTTCAATTCAAGCAGTTAAAAGCACAAAAGATTCAAAATGCACAGCTAAGTGTAGAAGCAAATAAATTGGGGCAAAAGTTTGGAAATTATATTTTCTTTACAGAAAAAAAAGATCATGAAAAACTAGAGCATGTTGTTTTGTTTACGCGAACAAAAAATAGAGAAAAGATTATCTTTGTCGCCAACAAGGGCAAGCTTGAAAATGCGAATGGCGTATTCAGACTGGACCTCATAGATGGCAATGGTGACACCTTCTCGACTGACAATATCAAATCCGTAGAGTACTCAAAAATGAGTCTGTTTCGCTACCTCAATAAAAAAAAGAAAAAATCAAAAGTACCAGAGTGGAAAAATATTTATAAAAACAAAAAACTGATGTCAAATTTTACATACAATATTTTCATTTCTCTCTCTCCACTACTTTCACTCTTTCTAGTTGGAGGACTCTCAATTATAAATCCCAGATATCAAAAAATCAGTATCTATACAATATCTGCACTCATACTTGTAATCATCTACACACTGGGGTCTACACTTAAAAACAGTGGTACCCTTTTTATTTTAGGGTTATCTATTGCCACAATAGTGACACTTGGATATGGTCTCTTTTATAAAAGAGTAAAGAGTATTTTTTGATGCGAGTAAAGGCTGTAATATCATATGATGGTACCAACTTTCTTGGCTTTCAAAAACAAAAATCCACAACCAATACTATTACAACACATATAGAAAATGCATTAAAATCGATCAATATCGAAAGTTCTATCACTGGTTCTGGTCGCACCGATACAAGAGTGCATGCAACAGGTCAGATTATACATTTTGATTTGCCCAACTACTGGCATGATCTTGAAAAACTCACCATGACTCTCAACAGTTATTTAAATGGGATTCACATCAAACATATTAGTGTTGCCAATACCGATTTTCATGCCAGGTTTCATGCAAAAAGACGCATATATAGATATCTCTTTAAGACAAATGATATCAATGTCTTTGAGAGAAACTTTGTATCTCATCTGACTCTTCAGAATCCACAAAACCTACATCGTGCGCTGAGTCTCTTTGTCGGAACACATAATTTTGGAAACTTTAAAAAGAGTGGATCTATTACTAAGGACGACACAAGAACTATATATCGAACACACTACACACAACGCAACCAATACCACTATATATATTTTGAAGCTGATGGCTTCTTGCGCTCCCAAGTCAGAATGATGGTGGACTTTGCCGTGAAAGTCTCTAATGGAGAGCTTGATACAAATCAGCTACAAGAGCAGCTCAAGATGCAAGCCAAACACAACTCTTATCTCGCCCCACCTCAGGGACTATATCTGGCAAGAGTTATCTATTAAGGTTGTACATAGTATCAGTTTGTGACTATGTTCTATACTCGGCATTTATCTTGACATATTCATAGCTTAAGTCACAGCCATAGGAAGTATATGACTCATCTCCAATACCTAAATCACACACTACTCTAAAGCTATCTTGCTTCATTATTTGATTTGCCATGCTTTCGCGCTCATCATCTAGCTCCCTGCATGCATCAGAATATATCAATAAATCATCATAAAAAATTCTAAGTTTCTTCTCATCACATTCGATACCACAGGCGCCTATAGTAGATGCAATCCTGCCCCAATTAGGATCTTCACCAAAGAGTGCTGTCTTAACCAGTAGAGAGTTGCTGAGTGCCACACTTGCCTTTTTGGCTTCGTCAGCCGATTGTGCACCCCTTACATCAAAGGCAACTACCTTATTTGAACCTTCACCATCACGCAAAATCATCATAGATAATTCAAACATTATTTTGTTTAAAGTTTCTGCAAATGCTTGTTTATCATACGCGCCACTCTCATGATTGCATAGCAACATTACTGTATCGTTGGTTGATGTATCGCCATCTACAGATATACGATTAAATGATCTCTCTACACCGTGTTGTAATAGCTCATCCATGTCACCCCTGGGCATGTCTGCATCAGTGACTATAAAGCAAAGCATGGTCGCCATGGCAGGATTTATCATTCCTGCTCCTTTACATATGGCAGCAATACTAAAGCTACTGCCATCTGGTAGCTCAACTCTACATGCTAGCTCTTTTTTAAATTTATCAGTTGTCATGATAGCTTTGGCTGTTTGATCAGACTCTCTTGAACTGAAATCAAATTTACGAAAAGCTGACGATATTTGTTCTACCGGAAGCCTATAGCCAATCACTCCAGTAGAACTCATAACAGGATTTGTGACTTGTATAGTTTTTAATAAATTATCAAATATTAAATCGATATCATCCACACCTTGCTTGCCAGTCATAGCATTAGCATTTTTTGCATTAATTAACACAAAATCTGTTTTGAACCCTAACGGATATCGCTTGTAGTGCTCTATAGGTGCTGCTTGAAATTTATTTGTGGTAAAGACAGCTGAAATATCACATAATTTTTCAGATCTTATAAAAGCGACATCTCCTTGTTCTGGTATGGGTCTCAATCCTACATTTACAGCTCCACAATAGAAACCATCGACCGCAGCTATACCATTAGTGACATTCGTAATCTGATACATTTTCCAACTCTTTAGGTTTTTCATGTTGTTTGATGATAGCTTTTGCCTTTCTTATTCCATGTGCCGTACCCACAACTATTAGTTTACTTTTAGGCATAATCACTGTATCACCTTTTGGCATAGGGATAAACTCGCCCTCTTTGGGAATTATGCCTATAATTGTCACATTTGCAACATCTCTCAGTTTTGCTTCCTTGATCTTCTTGAGCACAAGCCAACTTATTTTGGATACTTTAATCTTCTCCATATCGAGTGGAGTATCTGCTTTATACAAAAACTCTTCTAACATATTTTCCATCTCTGGACGTATTGCAATAGAGTTTATTCTTTTTGCCATCAAATCAGTAGCTGTCACCACATTATTTGCACCTAATTTTGTCAATTTCTGTGCATCTTCACTATTTTTTGCATTAGAGATAACCAGATATGGATATCTATGTATCTCATCTTCATACAATCTTACAGAAGCAACAACGGCGATATTATCAGCAACATTAGATGCTAGTGTGATAACACCTCTTGCACTAGACAGATGCGACTTGAGTATGCCTTCTTCAGTATGAGGCTCTGCACTAATATAGTATGGATACTTATACTGTTTTGCTATCTCCTCCATATCTTCACGAGGATCAACTACTACAAATGGAATATGGTTTTCTCTCAGCTGCTTAGTTACCTGCTCTGTAAATTCATTGTGGTAGCACACCACGAAGTGTTTTTTGAGTCTAGCTATCTCGTATAGCATCCTTCTCTCCTTTGATATTTTTTGCAATTCACCCTTTTTAACAACTTCAGCGATAATACCAACGGCTATAGAGAACACAACAAATCCCATGATTGTTAAAGTGATTGTAAATATACGGCCGATATCCGATATCTTATCTATTTCACCAAAACCAACAGTTGTAAATGTAATACCAGTTTGATAAATGGCATCCATCAATGAAAAATCATCTATAGCCATATATCCAATAGTCCCTATCAGCATAACCAATACAGTCAAGATAAATGGTATGCGAAACGGTGCCAACTGTCCGTAAAACTCTTCATTTAGAGTAATATGCGGAGAAGGTGCCTTTTCCCAACCTAAATTTTTGCGTAATTTATTTAGCATAATTGAAACTTATAGATAATATTTTGTTCGTAGATGGGTATTTGGAAAATGTAGTCTTGTTTTGAGTGAGATAAATAGCTCTCATTGGGAAATCTTTAGAGATTTAGATATGCCAAAGGCATAAATATACTCTAGGCAGTTGCCTGAGCTTTCGCCTCTTGTTTTCTCATTGTTCTCAAAGTGGATGCTGCCACTTTAATCTTTTTGCGAGTACCATCTTCTAGTGTAATTCTCACTGTTCTTAGATTTGGTAGCTGTCTTCTCTTTGTTTTATTATTTGCGTGAGAAACATTATTTCCCGTCAATGGACCCTTGCCGCTGATTTCACATCTTCTTGCCATAGTAATGCCTTTAATTGATTTATACTCTACGACTACTTAGTTTAGTCATAGAAAAGTTTGTGATTATAGCTTATTTTACTTAAATACAAGGGTTAGCTATGGTATAATCTGCCAACTTTAATAATCGAGGAGATGGCATGTTGGTGTCACCGAGTATATTGTCAGCAGACTTTGGGAGTCTTGACAGAGATGTAAAGGCTATCTGTGATGGAGGGTGCGATTTGGTACATGTAGATGTGATGGATGGCCATTTTGTACCAAACCTTACC
>CAYWGB010000041.1:0-8287 GCA_964457825.1 uncultured Campylobacterales bacterium
CTTCGACCCCCTGGTCCCAAACCAGGTGCGCTACCAGACTGCGCTACACTCCGTATTTAAAAGGAGTGCAATTATAGTCAAAGATTCTTTAATTGTCAATGATATTATCGGTTTTTTTACTCTTTAGGTAAAAATTTACCACAACCTTTATCTTTTGTGCCTCCAAAACTCTTGATCTCTCGTGCTGTTTTGTTTTTGGCAATTGCATTACGATTACACTCTGGAGCCTTGATACAGACACTATTTTCACATCCTACATCTTTTGGCACATTACTCATATTAGCTCAACTCCTTTTGTTCCTGATTTGGTATGCCCTATGACATATCCATCTGTATTCTCCAAGATAGCATCAACGTTGTCATTGTCAACTACCCATACCATCCCTACTCCCATGTTGAATGTCCTGAACATCTCTGATTCGTCGACATACTGGCTCATAAATTCAAATACTGGTAAAGTTCTGATATCTGATTTGTTTATTACTGCTTGTACACCATCTGGTAACATTCTAGGTAGGTTTTCTACTATTCCTCCACCCGTGATGTGTGCAAGAGCTATAATGTTCTCTTTGTTATTTTTAAACTCTCTTACATATATTCTCGTAGGCTCCAGCAAAGTGTCGACCAATCGTCCTGATTCAAACTCATCATTCAAGCTCATGCCAAGTTTATCAAAAAATATTTTTCTAGCCAGCGAATAGCCATTGGAGTGTATGCCTGAGCTTGGCAATGCTATTAGAGTTTGACCAGGCTTAACTAATGAGACTCTATCCATCTGAGATTTTTCAGCTATCCCTACTGAAAATCCTGCCAAGTCAAAATCCTCATCACTATACATCCCTGGCATTTCGGCTGTCTCTCCACCTACAAGCGCACACTCGCTCTCTCTGCATCCTTTAGCGATACCTGCCACGACTTGTTGAGCATTGGCTGGCACCAAAGTGCCAGTAGCATAATAGTCCAAGAAAAACATAGGTGTACCAAAATTACATATAAGGTCATTTACACACATAGCGACCAGATCGATACCTACTGTATCAAATTTGTTAGCATCTATGGCTAATTTTAGTTTTGTTCCTACGCCATCAGTTGCTGAGAGTATAACTGGCTCTTTGTAACCAGTTGGCAACTCATATGCTCCTGCAAACGAGCCTATGCCGCCTATGACATTGTTGTCAAATGTAGACTTGACATCCTCTTTTATCGCCTCTACAAATGCATTGCCTGCATCTATATCGACACCTGCATCCTTATATGATATGTTCGCCATTACTTCTCCTTATTTTTGTCGCAATCTGGTAAAACCTCTTTGAGCACCATAAGGCTAGGGCAAAAGCCAGTGAAACCTGCTACCAAAAGCATAACTATCATAGCCAACATAATCAAGAAAGCAACCTGATACATCCCTTGACCCGCCATACCCATGACAAAACCTAGCAAGATAGCTTGTATAATCCTTTGCATCCTCTGAGCGCACATTTTAAACCCTTTGTATTGTTTGTCGTATTGTATCAAAAGTTTCTTTTTGGTATAGCCCACATGAGTTGCCTAATGGTTATGTTTTGGAAACTAGCTCCAGCTTTGATTGGCGAGTCATTTTTTTGATTTGATACTCTCGCTTTGATGCGCTGCTCCTGTCCGTGCATCTCTCTTGATATATCAGTTTGACTGGGCGTCTTGATTTTGTATATTTAGCACCTGCTGGTGTATTGTTATGTTCATGTATGCGACGAGTGATATCCGTAGTGATACCTGTGTATAGAGTGTTGTCGGCACACTCTAGCATATATACATAGTAGTTCAACTATTTATATATCTCATCTAGGATGGAGTTCACGTAGTCATTGGCCTTGAATCTGACTAGATCCTCTTGACTCTCACCCGTGCCTATGTAGTATATAGGCATCTGGAGCGTGTCAGCTATACTGAGTATCGCACCGCCTTTGGCAGTGCCATCTAGTTTGGTAACGATTATCCCATCTATGCCAATAATCTCATCAAAAGCCTTGGCTTGATTGATAGCAGAGCTACCCTGCGTACCATCAAGTATGAGCATTTTTCTATGTGGCGCTCCGGACAATGCTTTACCAGCTACTCTACTCATTTTTTGAAGCTCTTGATTGAGATTTGTCTGAGTATGGAGTCTGCCCGCAGTATCTATGATGACATTATCTGTGGACTTTGCTATGGCTGATGAAATAGTATCATAGACTACTGCTGATGGATCATGCCCTTGTCTCGTGGAGACTATGGGGATATCTAATCTGTTTGCCCATTTAGTTAGCTGCTCTATGGCGGCAGCCCTAAATGTATCGCCTGCTCCGAGCATGACAGATTTACCATTTTTTTGATAATGTCTAGCTAGCTTAGCAATAGTGGTTGTCTTGCCTGCCCCATTGACTCCTACGATCATCTCCACAAAAATTTGATAGTCATCTGGTTCTATCCAGTGGGCTTTGTACTGAAATACCGATATCAAAGAGTTGAACGCTTGCAGTCTATTGATGACTTCGGGTAATCCTTCTAATAGTTTCTCTACTAGCTCGTAGTTAACATCTGATTCTAACAAAATATCTTCAAGCTCATCTTTTGTAAGCGTGCTTTTTTTCTCTGGATGGACTTGCGCTATGGCCTCACCAGTCTTGCCTAGAGCCTTTTTAAAAAATCCAAACACTGCCATTAGTGCTCCTTTTCAATCATCTGCTTAACATCACCCTCTATCATCTCTATGGGAGTAGCACCTATATAATGTGTGATATATTTTCCATTTTTAAATAGTATAGTGGCGGGTATTTTGTAGGTTTTTTTAAAACCTATATACTGCATAAGGTTTTGTGCTATGTTTCTGTTTTCTGCCGAGGTAGATATGAAATATCTAGCATCGTGTTTTTTCATAAACTCTATTATGTCACTATCCGTGATAGTATAATCAAGAGGAAGACCCAATACAAAAATATCTTTTTCATACTTTTTTTGCAGATCATTTAAATATGGTATCATCCCTTTAGAAGGCGATGAGTTGGTTTTAAAAATATTTATTAACAAAAGTGGTGGTTGCGCGCCTGCTATTTCGAATGTATCAGGAGTGGAGAGAAGATGCAAAGAGTTATTTTGGGCATCAGTAAGCGTATATTCATAGTCTATAAATTCAGGTTTTTTTGTTCTGTTTTTTACAATTACTTTTTCAATACTTGGAGCATCATTTTTGGGTTTTGTCTCTTTGTCGCATCCCGAAACTAGCAAAAGAGATGATATAATGGCGATATTTAAAATTAGGCGCATAGAGTGCTCCAATCAATAATTTTTAAAGATTATACCAAAAGATAGTAAAGGTAAATATGGACAAGAAAGATTTTAGAACCTATTGTCTATCAAGACAAACATGTATGAACGGAAAAAGAAAGTATGGCAGAGACAAGCGTATCATAAATCAGCTACGACAGTATATTCTCTGCACTGGAGCCAAATGTGTCATGCTTTATATTCCATTAGTAAATGAAGTTAATATTATGTTACTTATTAGTATGCTTAGGAGAAAAGGGGTTGAAGTTTTAGTGCCTTTTATGGAAGGTTCAAGTTTTAGGCTGGTAAGATATAGACTACCTTTAGAGATCAAAAGATTCGGGGTAAGAGAACCAAAATATTCTAAAAATTATAAAATAAAGATGATAGATATAGCAGTTGTTCCCATAGTGGGAACAGATGCATCCCTTAGACGTGTTGGGTTTGGAAAAGGGATGTATGATAGATTTTTTGACAAATATAGGCACAGCATAAAAGAGACAATATTTATACAACGAGAACTGTGTTACTGTAGGGAGGTCGTAACTGACGATTACGATGTAAGGGCAAATTTAGTAATAACGGGTTAGAAAAATTTCAATCTACGACTGCATATCTGTGGCAAAGGATAGACTATGTATGAAGCGATAGGAGCGGGACTGTTTGTGATGGGAACAGCTCTAGGCTTTGGGATTTCTAGAATTGGGATTAAGGACAGATATAGGTATATCAAACTAGAAGCACTTGCCCATGCCAATAGTGTCAGGCAAGAAGCAGAGATGTATCTAGAGCAGGCAAAATCCAAAATTGACCTACTCGAGAATCAACGAGCAAAAGAGCATGAAAGCCTCATACTTGAGTTGCAAAATACCAAAAATGAGTTATCGACTAAAGAGCAGGAGCTAGAATCCAAGCTGTCAGATATCTCAATAAAACAGCAGCAGCTTGACACACAAAGAGATAGACTAAATGACCTAGAAACAAGCAAGCAACAAGCCATCAGTACCACCATGAGCAAGTTAGAGAACATTGCATCCTTTACGCAAGATGAGGCCAAAGAGCTGATCTTGCAAAATGCTAAAGAGAGCAGTAAAGCCGATATAGCAACACTAACAAAAAAATATTTAAAAATTGCCAAAGAAGACGCGCAGAAAAAAGCAAACTATATATTGGCACAAGCAACAACTAGATATGCAGGAGAGTTTGCCGGAGAGAGACTAATGAACACAGTGGGTCTGCCAACTGATAACCACAAAGGCAGAATCATCGGCAAAGAGGGTCGAAATATCAAAACACTCGAGCAACTGCTTGGTGTAGATATCATTATAGATGAGACTCCTGGTGTCGTATTGGTCAGCAGCTTTAATCTATACCGAAGAGCCATTGCAACCAGAGTTATCGAGCTCCTTGTTGAGGATGGCAGGATACATCCTGGTCGCATAGAAGAGGTACATGAAAAGGTTCAAAAAGAGTTTGACAACAAGATATATGAAGAGGGTGAAAGTGTTGTGCTCGAGCTTGGCCTGTTTCCAATGAGTGATGAACTCATATCGTTAATAGGTAAGCTTAAATTTAGAGCAAGCTATGGGCAAAATGCACTAGCTCACAGTCTTGAAGTAGCGAGACTGGCTAAAATCATGGCTGCAGAGATGGGCGGTGACGAGAAGCTAGCAATGAGGGCAGGACTGCTGCATGATATTGGCAAGGCACTTACGCAAGATTTTGGTGGCTCTCATGTAGATTTGGGTGCTGATCTGTGTAGAAAGTACAATGAGCACCCAGTGGTAATCAATGCTATTTATGCACACCATGGACATGAGGAGATTAACAGTGTCGAGAGTGCTGCTGTCTGTGCCGCTGATACTCTTAGCGCTGCGAGACCTGGTGCCCGAAGAGAAGTACTAGAGAGTTTTACTCAAAGAGTCAAAGATATAGAGAGTATAGCTATGGAGAATGAGGGCGTAATACATGCATATGCTATCAATGCTGGTAGAGAGATACGAGTCTTTGTTGATGGGGGCAAGATTGACGATGATGAATCTGCACTCATGAGTAGTACACTTGCAAAAAAGATAGAAGATAGGGTACAATATCCGGGCGAAATTAAAGTAAACGTAATTAGAGAGACTAGATCTGTCAATTATGCAAAGTAAAAGGACATGAATGAAAAACATAACACTAGTGGCAATATTGATGCTCACATCGATATATGCACAGGCACAAACTGTTGTACTTGAGACAACTCAAGGCAAGATAGAGCTTCAGATGGAGCCAAAAATTGCCCCCAAAGCTGTAGAGAATTTCACTAAACATGCAGCAGATGGTTACTACAATGGCACTATTTTTCACAGAGTTATTAAAGGATTCATGATACAAGGCGGCGACCCTACTGGTACAGGCAGGGGTGGCGCTTCTATATGGAAAAAAGATTTTGCAGATGAGTTTGCACCCAATATAACATTTGACAAACCTTATATTTTAGCGATGGCAAATAGAGGACCAAACACAAATGGTAGTCAGTTTTTTATCACTACAGCACCAACCCCTCACCTCAATGGAGGCTATACGATATTTGGAAAAGTCACAGCTGGTCAAGATGTTGTCCGAAAAATTGAAAACACAAAGACAGCTGCCATGGATAGACCTGTAAAAGAGCAAAAAATTATCAAAGCTTACATCAAAAAATAAGCTGGCAAAAGTAAACTCTTGGATCTCAATAAAATCAGAGCAGAGAGAAGAGGCTGGCTGAAGTGGAAAAATATCGCTCCTCTTCAGGCAGCAATAACTGCCCTGCCCCCTGTGGAGGCCTCCAGTATCACTTTTGGTGATACAATCAAAATCAATCTCGACGTTAGTAATGATAAGATCCAAAGAGAAATCTATGATGTAGCCAGAATGCTCATGCCATGGAGAAAAGGCCCATTTCGGATAGGTGATACTTTTATCGATAGTGAATGGCAGAGCTTCATAAAATACAATCTGCTTGATCCTCATTTTGATCTAACTGATAAGATTGTAGGGGATATTGGATGCAACAATGGGTACTACCTCTTTAGGATGCTAGAGGAGAGACCCAAAAAGTTGGTGGGTTTTGATCCATCAGCTATCACACTCTCACAGTTTGATTTTTTGAACCATTTTATCAAAAGCGATATCGTATATGAGCTATTGGGGGTCGAACATGTCGAATTTTATGAGCATAAGTTTGATACTCTGTTTTGTCTGGGAGTCTTGTATCATCGTAGTGATCCAGTGACTACGCTTAAATCTCTATTTCGTGGACTTAACAAATCTGGAGAGTTGATACTCGATACATTTATGATAGATGGCGATGAAGAGATCTGTCTCGTGCCACAAGATAGGTACTCAAAAATGAGCAATGTCTATTTCATACCTACTGTCAAAACATTGACAAACTGGTGTTTGCGTGCTGGTTTCGAGGAGGTTGAGATTTTATGTACAATGCCAACAGATTTGAATGAGCAGAGAAAAACTGACTGGATTGCCTCTCAAAGTTTGGGTGATTTCCTGGACCCTAATGACTCCACGAAAACAGTCGAAGGATACCCTGCTCCAAAAAGAGTCTATATAAAAGCAAAAAAATCTGCATAGTGTGTCATTTTATTTTCACATAAGTTTATTGTGATATAACTACACCAACACAATCCAAATCGAGATAAATTATTAGATCTACTGCGATAGTGACACCTGACACAAAGAGAGAATTATGAGAATTTTAACCGTTGGCTTTGAGAATGATTTTGCCAAAGAGCTCCAAGCAGAGATAGAGAAATATTTTATCTGCATTGTCGACAATGCCAATGATTTATATGATGCTACGAACTTTACGGATTTCAGACATTATGAACTGATAATTATCGTCGATGAGTCTGTTATGTTCTCTCTGGAAAGATACATGAGAGAGGTAAAAAAGAGGAAGATAGAGACAAAGATCATACTACTCTCAAAAGCATGCCATAATCAAATCAAGTTTTATGAACTAGGTGCCGATGATGTCATAGTGACACATTTAGAGCATCCTGATTTGATAGCTGCTAGAGTGTTGGCGAATATGAGAAATCTATTTGGAACTACGATCGATATAGGCAAGCTAACTATAGATATAGCAAACAAAAAAATAGAGTATGATGACAAAACGGTCTCACTGAATGGTAAGACTTTTGATATATTAGCCTATTTGGCAGTACGTAAAAAACGTGTCTTCTCAAAAGATGAAATCATCAATGCACTATGGGAAGAGCCTGAGTATGTCAGCGACAATACAGTCGAAGTGGCCATAAATCAAATACGAAAAAGACTAAAGAGTATACTTGGTTTCCAAGTTATACATACTGTGAGGAGGAGAGGGTATAAATTTTCCTACTAATCTAGTTGGGATATTTTTTTGACAATATCTCCCTGGCGATGACTCTATCATCAAATGGATGCTTGATACCTGCGATTTCTTGATAATCCTCATCACCCTTGCCTAGTATCATCAGTACCTCGTCCGGCTCCAAGGCCTCTATCGCCATCTCTATAGCTAGTCGCCTATCTGGAGTAGCTACTACATTTTCCTTGCCTGCTAAGCCAACTAAGATATCTTCTAGTATCATCTCTGGTATTTCACTTCTGGGGTTATCGCTTGTGACATATGTTTTTTTGGCAAATCTGCCTGCTACTGCACCCATTTTGGCTCTTTTGCTTTTATCTCTATCCCCACCTGCACCAAAGACTACTGAAATATCTTTGTCTTTGATGGAGCCAAGCACTTGTTCCATACCGTCATCTGTATGTGCAAAGTCCACTATCACGAGTGGTTGACGATGCACCACTTCCATACGGCCACCAACACCTGCAAAGTTTTCCACTACGTCACATATCTCCTGAAGTGCTCTTGATGTGAGCATGCTCACAGAACCAATAGCCGCCATCAGATTATAAAGATTGAAAAGCCCTACCATAGGAGAGTGAAATGTCGCCTCTTGGTCTTGGTATTTTATGC
>CAYWGB010000042.1:0-8271 GCA_964457825.1 uncultured Campylobacterales bacterium
ATCTGTACACTATCGTAACGATTTCAATTTCAACGAAGAGGATCTACTCACCAGCAAAAAAAGACTAGACAAGATATATAGACTCAAAAAACGTATAGTTCCGACTACACCATCAACTCCCAACAAAGAGTTTGAAGCAAAACTACTCTCAGCTATGAGTGACGATCTGAATATCTCAGTAGCCCTCTCAGCTATCGACGAAATGATCGCCACTGCAAATGAAGAGCTAGACTCACAAAACTCACCCAAAAATCTCAAAAAAGAGACTCTTGCAAACATTGAACTCATAGATAAACTCTTGGGCTTTGGAGCAAAAGAGCCCTATAGCTATTTTCAAATAGGGGTGGATAGCGAACAAAAAGAATATATAGACTCCTTAATACAAAAACGAGCTATTGCGAAATCGGACAAGGATTTCCAAACAGCCGATTCGATTCGAGACGAGCTTACATCATTAGGTATCGCTATCATGGATACCTCAGACGGAACTGTATGGGAAAAACTAGAGCAAGGATTATAATGTATATTTTCAATTACAAAACGGCAAAAAAACTACTATTTAAAGTGCAGCCAGAGACAGCACACACTCTAGCCTCTTTTTGGCTGAGAACCGTAGCGCTGTGTCCGCCTATGTTGCACTATATCACAAAAAGGATATTCATATCTGACCCCATGCTTACTCAAACTTTTTTCAGGAAAAAGATACTAAACCCTGTAGGATTGGCAGCAGGATTTGATAAAAATGGTCAATACATCAAATCCACACCAACATTTGGGTTTGGGTTCACAGAAATAGGCACAGTCACACCAAAAGCACAACCAGGAAACAGCAAGCCTAGGTTATTTCGCCTAGTATCAGAACAATCACTCCAAAATGCCATGGGTTTCAACAATAAAGGTGCAGACTATATGCTGCGACGGCTAAAAAGCCTACACTTTTTTGACTACCCAATAGGTGTAAATATTGGCAAAAACAAAATCACCCCAGAGGATAAAGCTCTAGATGACTACAGTATGCTTTTTGAAACATTCAAACACAGTGCAGACTATATTGTAATCAACCTCTCATCTCCAAATACACCGGGGCTAAGAGATCTACAAAACGAAAAATTTGTAAAAGATATTTTTAAAATTGCCAAAGAGATAACCGCGCAGCCAGTGTTGCTAAAAATATCACCCGACATATCTCCAGCAGATGCCATCAAGCTCTGTAGTACAGCCATACAAGCAGGAGCAGCAGGTATTATCGCAACAAACACAACGATAGATTACTCACTAAGCAACGATAGTAACAAGCAGGACTTTGGCGGCATTAGTGGTGAACTCTTAAAAGAGAAAAGTTTCGAACTATTTGAACAGCTCGGCAGGGAGTTTCACGACAAAACCATACTTATCTCAGCAGGAGGCATAGACAGTGCTCACGAGGCATATAGACGCATCAAAGCTGGTGCCTCTCTCGTGCAAGTATACACCATGCTCATCTACAAAGGCCCATCACTTATAAAAGAGATAAACCAAGGTCTAATCGAGCTTTTGAAGGCTGATGGATACAGTCATATTTCAGAAGCCATTGGGGCACAATGGAGAGAGATGGACTCATGAGCACTATACCAAAGCACTACAAGCAAACACTAAACAATGGCTTCGAGGTCTATGTAGTTCCACTTCGTAATAATTCAGGTGTCGTAAATACAAGTATATTTTACAAAGTTGGAAGTCGTGATGAGATATTAGGTAAGACAGGCATAGCTCATATGCTAGAGCATATGAATTTCAAATCTACCAAAAACCTAAAAGAGGGAGAGTTTGATTCTATTATCAAATCTCATGGAGGGGTCAATAACGCCTCTACTGGTTTTGACTACACACACTACTATATAAAATCTGCATCCTCAAAGCTATCTATATCAATGCAGATGTACGCTGAGCTGATGCAAAATCTAAATCTAACCAATGAAGAGTTCCAAAAAGAGCGTGATGTCGTAGCAGAAGAGAGACGATGGAGAACAGACAATAATCCCATAGGCTATTTGTATTTCCGCCTATTTAACGCTCACTACATCTCTCACAGCTACCACTGGACACCTATTGGCTTCATGCATGATATACTCAACTGGAGTATCGATGACATCTCTGAGTTTCACACTATGCACTACAGACCAGACAACGCTTTTTTACTAGTCACCGGAGATATCGAACCTCAAGTCGTCTTCGACAAAGCCAAAGAAGAGTTTGGAGACATAAAAAGTGTCGACTCATCTTGTAGCTGTTCATTAATCTCTACAAACAGACCTCGCACAGCACCCAGAGATGGTGCCACGAGACTAGAGCTACAAAAAGAAGGCAATCGCTCGGATACCCTTGCCATAGCCTATCAAATACCAAACTTCCAACACATAGACCAGGTAGCCCTAAGTGTCATCAGTGAGCTATTGAGCGCAGGTAAAAGCTGCAGACTGCATCAGGCACTCATAGATACATCTCTGGCTAGCCAAGCCTACGCATACAATATGGAGCTCAAAGATGACGGAGTTTTCATACTACTAGGAGTTGCAAATCCAGATTCAGATATCGTCAAGATAGAAGAGATTATCCTCGATGAGATAGAAAAGATAAAATCCCAGGAGATATCGCTAGAAGAGATTGAAAAAATCAAGATCAACACAAAAAGAGATTTCTTACACTCCATTGAGAGCTCCTCTGCCCTGTCAGATATGTTTGGTGGATACATAGCAAAAGGTGACATCACGCCACTCCTAGAATATGAAGAAAATTTAGGTAAAATTACACCAAAGATGCTAAGTGATGTTGCCAAGAAATATTTCATAAATTCTCAATCAACTACACTTATAATGAAAAAATATCAGGAAAACAAATGAGCAATTACATACAAGGCGCCACAACAGCACTAATTACGCCACTCAAAAACGGCAAACTTGACGAGCAAACCTATGCTTCTTTAATACGCAGACAGATAGATGCTGGTATAGATGCAGTGTGCCCAGTCGGAACTACAGGTGAGAGTGCAACTCTTAGTCATGATGAGCATAAAAAATGCATAGAAATTGCTGTAGAGATATGCAAAGACACCAAGACAAAAGTATTGGCAGGGGCTGGCAGCAATGCTACTCATGAGGCTATAGACATCGCGATACACGCCCAAAGCTGTGGCGTAGATGCACTTTTCTCAGTCAGCCCATACTACAACAAGCCCAGCCAAGAGGGTCTATATCAGCACTACAAAGCCATTGCATCGGCAGTAGAAGTACCTTTTATGCTCTACAATGTACCAGGCAGAACAGGCGTAGACATACTCCCAGATACGGTCAAAAGATTATATGATGATGTACCAAATATTATGGGTATTAAAGAGGCCACAGGATCCATAGAGAGAACTGTGGAGCTGTTGGCAAAAGTACCAGACCTATACGTTTTCAGTGGGGATGATGCTATAGATTTTCCAATCATCGCAAGTGGAGGCAAAGGCATCACTTCTGTCACAGCAAACCTCTTGCCTAGACTCAAAGCAAAACTTGCGCATGCAGCACTAGATGGTGATTTTGCAACTGCAAAATCTATCAATGATGAACTCTACGAGATCAACAAAGTTCTCTTTTGTGAATCAAATCCGATTCCAATAAAAGCCGCTATGTACATCGCGGGCTTAACCCCTACTCTAGAGTATAGATTGCCACTGGTTCAACCAAGCAAAGAGAGTATGAAAAAGATAGAAGATACTATGAAGCATTACGATATTTTAGGAGCAAAATAATGTCACAAATGAAAGGCAAGACTGCAGTCATCACAGGAGCAACAAAAGGAATAGGAAAAGCCGTGGCAGAAAAATTTGCCTCAAACGGGGTTAATATAGCGTTCACATACAACTCAAACAAAGAGTCGGCAGATACAATAGCTACCGAACTACAAGAGAAATATGGGATAAAAGCCAAAGCTTATCCATTGAATATTTTAGAGCTAGATGAGTTTAAGACACTATTCCAATCAATCGACCAAGATTTTGATAGAGTAGATTTCTATATCAACAATGCCATGATATATGGTCGTCCTGTTGTTGGAGGATATGGGAAGTTTATGAGACTTAGACCAAAAAAAGGTCTCACGAACATCTTCACAGCCACGGTAGGGGCTTTTGTAGCAGGATCACAAGAGGCAGCAAAACGTATGGAGACAGTAGGAGGTGGAGCTATAGTGACCTTAAGCTCAACAGGTAACAAAATATATATTGAAAACTATGCAGGACATGGAACCAACAAAGCTGCCGTAGAAGCAATGGCAAGATATGCTGCTGTAGAACTAGGCGAGATGGGCATTAGAGTAAATTCTGTTAGTGGTGGCCCCATAGACACAGATGCCCTCAAGGCATTCACAAATTATGACGAAGTAAAAGCTGAGACTATCAAACGTTCTGCACTCAATCGTATGGGTAGACCAGATGATCTGGCTGACTCTGTCTATTTTTTATGTACTGATGATGCCAGCTGGATTACAGGACAAACCCTCACGGTAGATGGTGGAACCACCTTTAGATAGTCATCAATGAACCCCAATAAAATCATAAATATACCAAACATACTGGCTTTCATCAGGCTACTTTTGGCACCATTGATGTTCTTATTTTTAGTAAATCAAGATGCATCAATCTTTTCACAAATCGACAAAAGCTGGCTCAACTATTTTGCAGCTTTTATTTTTGTATTAGCAAGTGCTACTGATTTTTTTGATGGATATATAGCCAGAACTTTCAATCAGATAACTACTGTAGGAAAGATACTGGATCCATTAGCTGACAAGATGTTAACATTGGCTGGTTTTTTAGGGCTTTTGATGCAAGGCATTGCCTCACCATGGGCGATCTTCCTTATCATAACAAGAGAACTTTTCGTCACTGGATTACGTGTCTCTGCGGTATCTGAAAATATGGATATTGCATCATCATGGACAGGAAAGGTCAAAACAGTAGTTCAGATGATAGCCATAGGTTTTCTACTTATGCACTGGACAGGAGGAGCAGTATTGCTCTGGATAGCAACAGTACTTACACTATACTCTGGCTATGAGTATACTGAGAGCTACTTCAAGCAGGCACTAAAAAACTCTTAGTTTTGTCAAAAAAGATATATTTTAAATATATCTTTGAGATACTGTAGCGATATTAGCTACAGTGCCCACCGCCACAACAGCTGCTACCACGCTCTGCTACTTCGATAGTAAAACTACTACCATCTTCGATCAGCGTAAAATTATGCTTTTGGCAAAAATCATCATTCATGATCTTTGTCATTTTTTGAGCTTGCATTAAAGCCTCATCTTTATCGACATACTCTGCATTATTCTCAAAATCACTCTTTTTAAAACAGCCGCACTCTTTAGAAACTTTTACTGTAAACATATTGAATCCTTTATTTTTTTAGCAGTCTACAGAGATATTCTTAATATAGGATAAATATTATCTGATTTAAATATGTAGCATATAAAACTTCTACTCCAGCAAATAGAATGTAATTTACCAGGGCATATCACTCTCGGTAATCGATTCACAATGTGCAACAAGTAGCCTTTTGCCATAACCAAGTATCAAAACCACGAGAATAAAGCTTTTTATCTTATAATACATAATAAAATAAAAAGGTCTATAATGATTATCACAAACATAGAATATGTACCAGGTAAAGAGATATCGGAGCACTATGGTGTAGTATCAGGATCAACAGTACGAGCCAAACATGCAGGACGAGACATCATGGCAGGCATCAAAAACATCTTTGGTGGAGAGCTCAGAGGCTACACGGAACTACTGACAGAGTCAAGGGAAGAAGCGATAGAGCGGATGAAGGCACAGGCTGATTCTCTCGGCGCAAATGCGATTTTGAATGTCAGGTTTTCTACCTCTTCTGTCGCAGCTGGTGCGGCGGAGCTGTATGTATATGGAACAGCAGTCAAGTTGGCATAGATGGAAAATCTGATACTTTTTGTTGTGCTCACAATCATAGGATACATAAGTGGTACAATCCTGGAAAAAAGACACCTCAAGTCTCTGCAAGAGCGAGAAGAGGAGCTTATCAAATTGCCAACAATCATGCTCAAAAAACCTCTAAATGATACGCAGATAAAAGAGTCCAAGTTGGTCAACGGATCAGTTGTGATCTCCATAGACTACTTCAAAAAGGTGGTAGCTTCTCTGGCCAACTTGTTCGGAGGAAATATCTCAACCTATGAAGCCTTAGTAGACAGAGCGCGCAGAGAGGCAATTCTGCGCATGAAAGATGATGCACCAGATGCAAGTGAGATTATAAACATCCGCATTGAAACATCTTCAATCTCAAAAAATGCCAATCGAAACATAGGTGCAGTTGAAGTCTTGGCGTATGGTACAGCAATCTGGAGATGAACTACATACCAAAACTCCCAGATAGCTCAGTAAATCACCCAAAACAAAATCTCCTATTTCTTGCACTTAAGCTCCTCATAGGATTAATTGTAGCTGTTGCAACCTTTTATCTTCTCGCCACTCTCTCGGTAAACATTATAGCCGAACATTTGTCACCAAAAACCGAAGCCAAAATCACCAAATATATCCATGTAAATATAGATATGAACAAAACAGAACAAAATACCAAGCTGCAGCAAATAGTGGACAGACTATCAAAATGTGCAAAATTACCATACAAAGTAGACATCCTTATACTAGATGATTTTCATACCAATGCCATGGCTATACCCGGAGGTACGATACTGGTAACCAAAGGGCTACTCCATAGAACAAAAAATGAAAATGAACTTGCCATGGTCATAGGACACGAGCTAGGCCACTTCAAGTACAAAGACAGCATAAAGGCACTAGGTAAAGGACTTATCTTTGCCACAGCAGCCACCCTGCTCTCCATAGATAACTATGGTTCGGTATTCACAACTACACTGGAGTTGGCAAACAACAGATACTCTCAAGAGCAAGAGATGGCAGCTGATATTTTTGGTGTAGATATGCTAGAGTGTGCATACGGCTCAGTAAATGGAGCAACAACACTTTTCGAAGAGATGAAAAAAGAGGAAAAAGAGTGGAAGTATATCCTAGCGGATCACCCAGATTTCAACAAGCGCATAGATGCGATAAATTCTCATATCAGGCAAAGAAATTACGACACAACACAACCAATGATTCCGTTAAAAAAGTTATATGAGTAAGATTTTTTGATTGTTGATTATATTACAAGAACGATCGAGATAAAATCATACAAACTCTAAACCAAATTTATATATATTCCCCATGTACATTACATACATGAGTTTAATATTATTCAGCACCTTTGGCCTTATAATGTGTTGCATAAAGTGCCAATCCGGTAAAGAGTATACCTCCGACAATATTACCTAGAGTAACAGGAATCTCATTTAAGAACCACCATTGTGCCACATCTACATCTGCACCAAGCATAATACCTGCAGGAATAACAAACATATTTACCACGGCGTGTTCAAATCCTTGACCAAAAAATATCAAGATAGGCAGCCACATTGCAAATATTTTACCCATGGTTGTTGTTGACGTAAGTGCCATAACCGCACCCAAAGTAACCATCCAGTTACAAAGTATAGCTTTTGTAAAAGCAACTATAAATCCATCTGCCATACCTAATTTTTCATAGCCCATTGTTTTGCCTTCGGCAATTTTCTTGACAAGTTCAATAACTGGAGAGGTATCCACATGTCCCATCTTAGTACTAACGACAACAAAAAGAGCCGCGTAGATTAAACTTCCTACTAGATTGCCTAAAAATACAAAAGACCAGTTGCTAGCCAGTTGCCCAAATCCTATTTTTCTAGAAAACAGTGCCGTAGGCAAGAGGGCAAAACTTCCAGTGACAAGCTCAAGCCCCAAAAGGATAATCATCACAAAACCTACAGGGAAAATAAGTGCCCCGACAATTGGTAAATGTGTTTGTGCTGCAGCAGTGATAGCCAGTGTTGTTGCTATACCCAATAGACCACCAGACAGCATGCCTCTTATCAGTAAATCTTTTATTCCTAATCCAGCTTTATAGGTGCCTGCAGCTACCATCTGGTCTACTACTACTTCGGGTTTTACATAACTCATAAATTCTCCTATGATTAATTAATATAACAAATTATACATAAAAAATAAACAATAAGGTGGTTAAAAATTAATCACTCAGTGCAACTACACCTCCTTTAGAGCTACAAGCAGTTCAGAAAATACAGCAGCTCTTTCGCTTTTTTTCTCATGGGTCATGT
>CAYWGB010000043.1:0-8245 GCA_964457825.1 uncultured Campylobacterales bacterium
GAAACTGTTTAAATTCATTTAACATTTTTTCCTTTACTTTTGTTAGCATTGTAATTATAGTAGATTGCACTTAATAAATAGTAAACTATTTTAGCTCACTCCAGCTATTGCCGGTACTTACAGAGCATACAAGCGGAACATCTAGTTGCATAACATTTTCCATAGTGTAGGCAAAACGCTTACTAAGTACATCCATTTGACCATCTTTGATTTCAAATATCAACTCATCATGAATCTGCAGTAGCATATGTGCTTCTAGACTCTCTTCTTCTATCATGGAATCTATCTGATTCATAGACAACTTAATGAGATCTGCTGCGCTTCCTTGAAAAACAGTGTTGACAGATTCACGCATGAAAGCAGCTTTTTGCATACCATTGGCAGAGTCATAATCAAATATACGTCTTCTGCCCAAAACTGTCTCCACATAACCATCTATCTTGACACGCTCTTGAATGCCCTCTAGATAGTTTTTTACAGTCGGGAATGAAGCAAAATAGTTTGCAATAATCTCTTTGGCTTGAGCTGTACTAATGGAGAGCTCCTCTGATAGCTTTTTGGGTCCCATGCCGTATAGCAATCCAAAGTTTACTGATTTTGCAAAGTTTCGTTTCTCCTTGGCCTCTTCTTCTCCAAATAGTTTGACAGATGTGGCAAGGTGGATATCTGTGCCTGATTTAAAAGCATCCAACAAAGCTGCGTCTTGAGAGAAGTGTGCGAGCAGACGCAGTTCTATTTGAGAGTAGTCGATAGAGACTAGCTTATATCCATCCCGAGGAACAAATGCCTCCCTTACCGATCTACCTAGTGCAGACCTGACTGGTATATTTTGTAGATTTGGATCTTTGGAACTTAGGCGACCCGTGGCGGTACCTGTTTGTATAAATGAAGTATAGATACGGGATAAATCATCCTCGCTAGCCAACTTGAGCAGTGGATCAACATATGTTGAGAGAATTTTTTGGTATTCTCTGTACTCTAGTATTTTTGGGATAATTTCATGCTCATCTTTTAGCGAGCTAAGCACTGCTTCGTTTGTGCTATAGCCTGTCTTGGTTTTTTTGCCACCTTTTAAACCGATTTGCTGAAAAAGTACCACACCTAACTGCTGAGTAGACCTGATGTTAAACTCTGTGTTTGCCAATGTATATATCTCCTGAGTCAGTTCATCTAGATCCTTTTTCAACTTGTGCTGAAGTTGTTTTAAAATCTCTTTGTCTATCTTGATTCCTCTACTCTCCATACCTATGAGTACATTTATAAAAGGATATTCTACATTTTTTGCTTCGTCCAAAAGATGGCCAATACTTGCCAGCTCCATCTTTTTTTTAATGGCTCCATACAACATCCACGTCATCCATGCATCTTCTGAGGCATAAAATGAGGCAGAGGCTATATCAACCGAGGAAAAATTTTGCCCTTTTTTGACCAACTCTTTAAATGGTTTCATCTCATACTTGAAAAATTTCTTAGCCAAAGCGTCGAGACCTACTCTGGATCCAGGATCAGTAAGCCATGCCATTATCATGGTGTCTGCATATGGATAGAGTTTATCAAAACTATACGCGTGGTAAAGCAGTGAAAAATCAAACTTGAGGTTTTGCCCTACAATTTTATGAGTATAAAGCAACTCTCTGAGAGCCAAAAGTGCATCGTCTAACGATACTTGTTTCTCAACACCCAAATAGCTGTGTCCGACTGGAACATAGTATGCATCATGCTCCGAAAAAGCAAAACTAAATCCAACCATCTGAGCCATTCTAGTATCCAATCCTGTAGTCTCAGTGTCAAATGCCACAATTGCATCAGCTGGTATGCTTGCAATCGTATCATCTAGCTCTTGTTTGTTGCTTATCGTATGATGCTTGAAGCTAATAGTTGCTTTTTGTGGCTCGCATGTTGTGTTTACCTCATCGAGATTGGCACCAGCTGATGCTTTTTTTATCGCCTGCTTCATCTCGTAATGTTCAAACTCACCTATTAAGCAGGTAAGATAATTTTTATCCTCAAATGCGAAGCTATCCAAGTCTATATCTTTAAATACATCATCTCTCATTGTAACAAGTTCCCTGGAGAGAAAAGCTTGCTCTTTACTCTCTAGTAATAACTTTTGTATGCGAGGCGTACCACAGTTTTCTATATCTTCATATATTGCTTCTAGAGTATGGTATTGATTTATTAGCTTAGAGGCACCTACCTTGCCTATTCCTTTTACTCCAGGGACATTATCTGAGCTATCACCCAATATGGCTTGAAAATTAACAAAGTCTTCTGGATGAACACCAAATTTGTCGATACATGTTTGCTCGTTTACTATAGATCTCTTGATGGAATCATACATCTCTACTTTGCCATCTTCTATCATCTGATAGAGATCTTTATCATGCGATACTATGCGTACCTTTAATCCTCTCTCTTTGGCAAATTTTGTTATGGTGACTATCACGTCATCTGCCTCAAAGCCTTCACGCGAGAGGTTAGCAAACCCCATCTGCTCAATCCACTCTATCGCAACTGGCAATTGTTTGATGAGATCCTCTGGTGGGGCATCTCTATTGGCTTTATATTCAGGGTATATTTCATTTCTAAATGTCGGCCCCTTTGCGTCAAGTGCAAAGACGATATAGTCTGTGCTGTGGTCGCGACGCAATGAGTCCACAAGATTAGCAAACCCTGTTAGTAGCCCAGTAGGAAAACCTTGGGAGTTACGCAGGGGTGGTAAAGCGAAGTATGAACGAAAGAAAAATCCAAATGTGTCTATGATGGTTATAGTTTTCAATAATCTGCCTAGTTTTTATTTATTCTAGCCAATAAAGAGTTAAGTTTACGCCACCTAAGAGCAACAAGATATAATACATAATATTTCAACACAAGAGCAAGGATGATTAATGTTTACAGGCTTAATACGAGAGAGTGCCAGCATAGCAGATTTTAAAGATAACATTTTGACTGTTACTTCTAAGCATAGGCCACTCATTGGAGATAGTATTGCCATAAATGGCGTCTGCTTAAGTGTGGTCAAAATCAATAGCAATGGCTTTGACGTAGAGATAGCTGACGAGACTAGATCCATAGTAAATCTCTCTGGCTTCAAGCCGAATCTAGATGTACATATGGAGCCTGCCATGAAGATGGGAGATAGATTTGAGGGGCATATAGTTCAAGGGCATATAGATTGTGTAGGTAAAGTTACATCCATACTAAGCAGAGATAATGGTAGTGATTTTATCATCAATGTCGAGCCTAAATACACTGCACATATAGTGCCAAAAGGCTCCATTACTATCGATGGTGTATCATTGACTGTAAATGATGTTTACAAAGATAGCTTTAGACTAACCATCATCCCACATACACTCGAAAATACCATCTTTGGAAAATACAAGATTGGTACAAGTGTCAATATCGAAACAGATATGTTTGCTAGGTATATAGATCATATACTATCTCACAGAGCTAATAGAGACAAAAAGATTAGTTGGGATGAAATAGACAGAATGCAGATGAGTTTTTAGCGTAAAATGCTTTTTTCCTCCAAACACTTATCAGTATAGTCACTGTCTCGTAAACTAACTGAGATTTGATTTCTTAATTTTTTCAGTTCCATGTCAATAAAATCAAACTCTGCTATATGTTGCGGAGACGCAACAGTGGAGAGTCTGGCTAACTCATGGCTTATAGTATATATCAAAAAACCATTTTCATACAACCCCAGCCTCACGCTTGCTGCTGTAGAGTATGTTGCCAGAAGTGTATCCTCTTTTGACAATCTCCTAAGAGTAGCAAAATGTTCTTTTGTCCACAATAGTGGATTATTGGCTGGAGAAAAAGCATCTTGATAAATGATATCTACTTTTTGTGTAATAGTAGGAATAGTTTTACGAGCATCACCTAGAAGTATCTCGATTTCAAACTGATCATCCTTGAAGTATTGGTTGGCACTGATAGAGTCAATAATGTGACTGATTGCATCAAACTCACTTGGGTAGTCGAAATCCTTCAGGCTCTCTATTAACTCTATATCAAACTCCACCGAGATGAAATGAACTTTGATTTTGAGATTTTGCCGCAAGATGTAATATATCGTTGAGAGGACATTATACCCAAGCCCATAACAGATATCTAAAATCACTATCTTTGGATTGGTTGCCTTTTTAGTGACAGTAGGGACAACATACTTTTGCAAACTCTCATGAAAAGCTCCATCTTTAGTGGAGTGGTATGGCTCATTGAAGAGCGGAGAGTATAGAGTCTTGGAACCATCTTCGCAGATGATTTCTCTTTTATGTTGATACATTTTTTACTATCTGCTCTATAGCTTTATATGTTGGCTCTACAGAGTCTAATTTTAACATCTCGCGAGTAGAGTGTGGATACTTAATGGTTGGACCAATAGATGCAAACTGAATATGTGGATATTGCTCTTTTAGAATACCACACTCGAGCCCTGCATGAATAGCTACAGTCTTACAGCTGCCAAACTCTTCCGTGATTGCTAGTTTTACAATATCAGTAAATCTGTTCTCTTCTGGTCTCCAGGCTGGATACTTGTCATTTACAGTACACTTAAAATCAAATTTTTCCAAATAGCTAACACTTTGCTCTACCAATTGTTGCAACCCATCATCATCCATAGCTCTAACACTTATATCTACATGCATATTGCCCTCATTGTCAGAATAGACTTTGGCTAGATTTAGGCTTTTTTGTGGGATAGAGAGTGCTAAATTATCTTCTACTACTCCATGTGTAAATCCAGCTATCATCTCTATAAGTTTATTGCCTTTATCTAGCATCTTATCGTTGGCATCTATTTTTCTGAGCTGCATATCACTAGCTACGATTGGTTCAAATGAAGAGGTCACAACTGCTACAGCATTGGCAGGTATAGAGTTTATCTGCTCTCCTGCTTTCATGGTATTTATTTGATCTATGTTATTATCTTTTATCGTCTGAGCCAGTAACTTTATGGCAGACGGTATCCCTTTGTCAATATCTACTCCCGAGTGACCACCCGGTAGATCCCTTATGGATATTTCATAAGTATCCCCATTGCTAGATGCGTACCCAGAATGCATTACGGCATGTATATCTGCCCCGCCCGCACATCCGATACAGAGCTCTCCTTCATCTTCAAAATCCAGATTTAGCATATATTTACTTTTTATATCTATCTCGATACCTTTTGCACCCACAAGTCCAATCTCTTCATCATTGGTAAAGATAAACTCTATCTCTTTGCCCTCTTCGATTAGATTGAGCATCATGGCAATCGCAATACCGTTATCTGCACCTAGCGATGACTCCTTTGCCTTGAGCCATCCGCTATCTATGTATGTTTGGATGCTTGGTGCTTCACCAATGCATACCATGTCATAATGAGCCTGCAGTGCGAGCGATGGATTTCCTTTTGTGACCAAGATATTTTTGGCTTTATCTTTTATAACATCGTAGCCTTGATTGGTGGCAAAATCTATTATATACTCTCTGAGCTCTTTTGTCTTGCGTGAACAATGAGGCATGTTAGTAATGTTGTCAAAGTGACCCATGATGCTATCCATGAGATTCTTTGCTGTGCAATTTTGATATACGATATGGTGACTCTTGTCATCTATCCTCATTGCAGTCAACTTACCGTGCCAGATGCAACCTGTATCCATACAGATAGCATCTTGGTGTTGCATCAACCCAAGTGTTGACCAGTGACCAAACAAAATAGTCGGCTTAATTGTCTGCTTAAGAGGAGAAAGGAACCATGGTATCAAGCCTTCTGCCACACTTTTCTTTCCAGGCTTACCCTTGTATGCATAATCCAAGTCACCACTATCTTGACAGTATCTCATGCGCGTAAATGCACCAATTGCAAATGTCAACCTCTCTCGCAATGTAGAGTTTTTGTCAAAGTGCACTATTTTACTCGACATTAGCCTCTTAAGCCATTTTTTTCTTTTTGGTGAGTTAATTCGCTTGGTCAGCATGTTATTGTATTTCAGAGCAGTAGTTAGAGTAAAATCAGGAGGTATGCCAGCATGAACCATCATACAGCCTAACTTCTTATCATAATGTATTAATGGCATGCTCGCTATCCAGTTCATCAATTTTTCCCTATCTGGTGATCGGAAAATTGGGTCCAATGTCGGGTTGGAGTTTTTTATATTTTTATCTGCAGCCAACATCGAGATATCATGATTACCCAGAACTATACGTACCCTATCTTTGATACTATATAGATACTCTAAAATCTGCAAGGAGCCCTCCCCTCGGTTTACCAAATCTCCCGTTAACCACAGTTTATCTTTGCTTGGGTCAAAATCGATTTTTTCCAGTAATTTCATAAATGAGTCATAACACCCATGCAAATCTCCAACAACCCATACTCTCCTTGCATCTGAATCAGTTGGCGTTATACGAAAAAAGTCAATTATCTGCTCTATCAATTGGTCACTCCTTGGTATTCTTGGATAGGATTATATCCAAAACTGAACCTATAAAAAAGGTCACAAGATTACAGTATGATATAATAACATTTCAAATTTATCAATAGGATATTTATTTTGGCTCGACAACCTCGTATAGATTCGATTGGATTTCATCATGTCGCAAATCAAGGCTTGGCAAAAGAAGATGTATTGGCCACAATCGTTGAAAAGGATGCATTTCTAGAGATAATATGTAGGGCCTGCAAGACATATGATGTGATACTACATACATACTCTATAATGGATAATCATTATCATCTATTACTAGAGACCAAAAGAGAGAACCTGTCCCTTTTTATGCGATACATCAATGGTAGCTACGCAATGTATTACAATAAGAAAAATGATCGCTCTGGACCATTATGGAGAGGAAGATACAAATCATGGCATCTTCTGCACGAAGAGTATATGCTGTATACGTTAAAATATATAGAGTATGACCCAGTCAGAAATGATGTGGCTTATCGTGTCTCTGAATATCCCCATACATTAAGTAGCGGTATTATTGCAGATAAAGATTTTCCAGTATGCTGCAAAGAGTCCATAATGCTTACCGAATATAGTCAAAGACGGCTCAAGGAGTTTCTCCAGACCGAACTAAGTCGTGATGAGCTTGGTCAACTCGAGGATGAAAAGAGGAAAAAAATAATCAAAACTAAAAAAGGAGTCAAACAAAACAGAGCCAATCAGATCATAAGCTATTTCCCGCCAAATCAAAACAGAGAAGATAGAAACTTAGCTATGAAAGAGGCCTATATGGATGGCTACACTCAGGGAGAAATAGCAAAAAAACTTGGTGTCACACCAGCACTGGTCTCGTACTGTATAAAAAATATCAAATAGTTATAATTATTATTAGAAATATAATTATTTACAAAAATCTTTTAATTTCGTTACTTATCGTAACATATCATGAAAACTTATATTTTTTCAGAGAATTTAGGTCTTATTTTTGAAATAACTGTGCCATACTTCATCTTGTGAAGACAAAGCTAATTAAAAAGGAGGTTCAAAAATGAACTTAGAGAACGAGACTACTGAGATGTCAGATTCATTGTCAAATGATAGGCGCAGTTTTTTGCGTGGCACTCTCTTGTCTGCAGTGGCAACTACGGCTGCGGTACCTGCACTACTGCAAGCTGATGATACTGCCATTACAAAAGATGCCGAATGGGGTGTAAAGCTCGGGGCACCAGTAGATGCAAGTCCATACGGTCTACCATCACCATATGAGCATAATAATGTTCGTAGGGTAACCGACCTGCTCTCTTCTGGAGATATGTATGCTTCTGTTGCAATGACACCTTTGCACAATCAAGAGGGAATCATCACACCAAATGGTCTGTTTTTCAATAGATCGCATGGTGGTGTAGCAGAAGTTGATCCAAATAAGTATCGATTGATGATACATGGATTGGTTGACAAACCATTAGTGTTGACACTTGAGCAACTCAAAAGATACCCTAGTGAAAGTCGTATACACTTCATAGAGTGTCCTGCAAATGGCTCGACTGGCTGGAGAGGTCCACAGTTTAACAGTCTTCAATTCATGAAGGGCATGATGAGCTCGGCAGAGTGGACTGGTGTTAAACTCTCAGTACTTCTTGAGGATTTGGGTGTTAGCCCAAAAGCTAAATGGATGCTAGCCGAAGGTAGCGACAACTCAGAGATGGGCAGAACTATACCTATCGAGAAAGTAATGGATGATGCCATGATTGTATGGGCTCAGAATGGTGAACCATTGAGAGCTGAGCAGGGATATCCGG
>CAYWGB010000044.1:0-8201 GCA_964457825.1 uncultured Campylobacterales bacterium
GATATGGAGTGAGCCTCTTGGATTTGTCCATCTTCATCTTGGAGTAGGTAGCTTAGCTGTCCGTGGAGTACTCCTGGACTCCCTTTTTCCAATGAGCATCCATGTTTGGAGTCTAGCCCTAATCCACCAGCTTCTATACCAATACACTCAACACTTTCATCTGTCAAAAAATGGCTAAAAATACCTATGGCATTGGATCCTCCACCTATGCATGCTATGACCTTGTCGGGCAGACACCCCTCTGCTGTATCGAGTTGCGCTTTGGCTTCCCAGCCAATGATAGACTGTATGTCTCGTACCATCATAGGGTAGGGGTGTGGGCCGGCCACTGTGCCTATGAGATAGTATGTGTCTCTAGCGTTGGTGACCCAGTGTCTTATTGCGTCATTCATGGCATCTTTGAGTGTCTTGGAGCCACTCTGGACCGCATGGACTTTGGCTCCTAAAAGTTTCATCCGAAAAACATTTAGTTCTTGTCTCTCTACATCTTTTGCTCCCATGAAGACTTCGCATTCGAGCCCAAATAGTGCTGCAACTGTGGCCGTGGCTACACCGTGTTGTCCTGCGCCAGTCTCTGCTATTATTTTTTTCTTTCCTAGTCGCTTTGCCAATACAGCTTGGGCTACACAGTGGTTGATTTTGTGGGCACCTGTATGGTTTAAATCCTCTCTTTTGAGATATACTTTTGCTCCTATCTCTTTGGATATATTACTTGCATAATATAGCGCAGAAGGTCTACCTACATAGTTTTTGTAGTAGTAGTCAATCTCGGACCAAAAATCTGGGTCAAAACGCAATGATTCGTAGTCGACTCTCAGCTGTTCTAGGGCTGGCATCAGCGTTTCTGGGACAAAACGACCACCAAATTTCCCAAAATGTCCATCGATATCAGGATCATTTGGGTTGGGTTTTGGGATATAAATCTCTTTTGCTAAATCCATGTCTCTCTCTCGTGATAAGTTGCTTTGATTATAGCGTATGAGTGATTATATGCTAATAAGGAGAAGTAAGATAAACTATGAATATATCATTCAGATGTGATGTCCGAGGTAGAACAATTTCTGATTAACAAAAAGGAGATCTAGTGAAAGCAGATGTGGTAAATAGAGAGAATATACGAACAATGGTGATGAGGTTTTATGTAAAAATTCTCAAAGATGATATTGTTGGTCCATTTTTTGTGGCTAAGCTTGGGGAAGATATGAAAAATGAACATTGGATTCCTCACTTGGATCTATTGGTTGATTTTTGGGCGTCGATAATGACAGGTGATAGTGCATACAGAGGCAACCCATTTATGCCTCATACTCAGTTGGGTGAACTCAAGAGAGAGACATTTGAGAGGTGGCTAGAGATATTTTCAGAGACGCTGGATGAAGTATATGAGCCACAAGTTGCCATGGCATATAAAGAGCGTAGTGTAGTGATTGCTGGAAATTTTATGCGTAATTTACGCATAGCATAGCTACAATATGGGATAAAAAATTATCCCAAATCTGCACCCATAGAGCAAGCTTCTATTTTGGATACTCTTGCGGCATGTCTTCCGCCTTCGAATTTGGTGTTGGCAAATATCTCTATCATGTCTGCTATGACGCCTTTGCCTACTACTCGTTCACCAAAACAGAGAATATTGGCATCGTTGTGAAGCCTAGTATACTTTGCAGTATAGTGATCGTGGCATAGAGCTGCTCTGATGCCTGGAACTTTATTTGCGGATATACTAATGCCTATACCAGTACCACATATCAGTATGCCTAGAGATCCTGGGTCTGCGAGTACGGCATGAGCACATTTTTTAGCGTAATCTGGATAATCGACACGATCACTGGAGTCAGGCCCTAGGTCAACGACTTTGTGACCTAAATCTGTGATGCACTCTTTTGTGAAGGCTTTGAGGGCGTATCCGGCGTGGTCTGTTGCGATATAGAATGTCATAGTGTCTCCTTAAAATACTTGCAGTGTCTGCAGGATAAAAACAAGAGGCTTGATTAGAATAATATCATCTAGAGGTGAGTTGATAATCAAGATGATTACCAGCAGTCCAAACGGCTCTATCCTGTCAAGAAGATTGGCTAAAGGAGTGTATCCTTGCATTAACGATATCTCTTTGAGAGCATGTCCTCCATCTAGTGGTGGGATTGGCCAAAGGTTAAAAATAGCCAATGTAATATTGATTGTGATTCCATAATATAAAAACTGATGCACAAAAGATCCACTTTCGCCAGCCAAAGGCAGTAGAACTGATAAGAAAATACCAAGCATTAGATTATAGGCGATTCCTGCCAAATCTACTGCCAACATAGCTTTGTGTCCACCATTTCTTACCACAGTACTGTAGCCAATGGGCACTGGTTTGGCCCAGCCGATAATGAAAGGAGCACTCATTAAGAAAAGAGCCAGAGGTACTGCTATGGTACCGATGGGATCGATATGGACAATTGGATTTGGGCTTAGTCTCCCCATTGATTTTGCTAGGTGGTCACCATATTTATAGGCTACCCAGCCATGCATGATTTCATGACCTACTACAGCAATAGTGAGTGCCAAAACTATGGCCAATAATCTAACTATATCAATATTTTGCAGTATATCAGTCAACTGTTGGCTCCTCAATCTGAATATCTTTTACCGTTCTAAACATCCTGCTCCATCTAAAAGAGTATCTATAGTTATTCCAGGCATCCTTGCACTCTTGGGACTCTAGAGGCAGAGAACCGCATATGCGAGATAGGGATTGGTGGTCATGGGCTGTTCTGAGTACATTTTCATAGCTTCTAAACTCAATACTAAACCACACAAACCATGGCTGGCCTATGATAAGTCTATAGGGTACGCCACCCCAGTATCTGCTGTCATTTGAGTTATCTCTATTGTCACCCATCATAAAGAAGTGGTCAGGTTCTACTTTTGTATAGTAAGCATTTTGCTGTTTGCCATCTATCTCTATGCTCACTGGTTTTACCGCTAGCCCTTCGCGATGTCTGAGAGCGTATTCCATTCTTGAAAATGCTGGCATCCCCTCTGGAGCATATTGAATGCCTGGATATTTATCCATGTATGGATTTATGGCCCATAGTTTTCCATTTATTTCAACAGTTTTTGCGTTAGGGTAGTGTGATTGTATATACTCATCACCTTCATGGAAGTGAATCATGAGTTTTTTGTCTTGATAGAGTATCTCATCTCCGCCTACAGCTACACATCGTTTAACAAAGTGATCTTTTTCATTGACCGGATAGTAAAATATGACTATATCTTCTCTCTTTGGTCTTGGGCCTTCGATTAGGTGACCGTTGTGGTTGAAATCAGGTAATATTTTAATTCCTACCCATGGTAGCTCAGGTGTGCTGATACCATAGGAGAATTTTTTGGCAAATAGAAAATCACCTTGGTACTGTGTTCGTTTCATGGATCCAGATGGTATCACAAATGATTGAACACCAAAGAACAATAGCAGTAGTACGATTGTGATAGCACCTGTCCAGGTGCCTGAAAAATAGTATAGTTTGGAGAGTATGTTTTTAATTTTCATTGAGTTCCCTCTGCTGAGCGGCTTTAAAAGTATTGGATAGTAACATCGCTATGGTCATGGGACCGGCACCTCCTGGCACTGGTGTGATAAAGCTGCACTTCTCTTTGGTAGGTTCAAAATCTACATCTCCGACTAAAGAGCCATCATTGAGTCTATTGATGCCGATATCGATAACAATAGCATCATCCTTTACCATATCGGCCGTAATCAAATTTGGCTTACCGACACCCACTATGAGTATGTCCGCCTTTTGTGTATGAGATTTGAGGTCTTTTGTAAATATATGAGTTAATGTAACTGTAGCATCTGCGTTTAGAAGTAGACTGGCCATTGGTTTACCCACTATGTTGCTAGCACCTACGATACAGACATCTTTTCCTTTTGGATCTATCTCATACTCCTCTAGCATCCTCATGACCCCAAGCGGCGTGCATGGCACAAAGCTCTCTAGATTGGTCACTAATCTACCTACATTGTATGGATGAAAACCATCTACATCTTTTTTTGGATCTATGACCTCTAATATTTTGTTAGTGTCTATATGAGATGGGAGTGGCAACTGTACAAGTATCCCATCTATGCGTGGATTGTTGTTTATCATCTTGATAGTATCAATGATCTCATCTTGGCTGATGGTGTCAGGCATATTGTGTGCTATAGAGTAGAAGCCTACCTTTTCGCAAGCCTTGGCTTTCATCTTGACATACGCATGACTGGCAGGATCATCTCCGACCAATATGACAGCAAGTCCTGGAACGATATTTTTATCATCTTTTAGTTGTTGTACATCTGTTGATATCTGTTTTTGAATAGAGTCTGCTAGTGACTTTCCGTCTATTAGTTGCATGGTGCTCTCTTGTGCGTTAAAATTTTTAGGGTATTATAGCAAAAATAGTTAATTGGTGGTTTGTGTGAGAGTAATAGCATTTAGTTTGATGGTTAGTGTGGTTTTGAGTGCTGGAGATTTTATCTCTGAGTTTGAGTATGGACAGATGTTGTATGCCAATCCTAGAGGAGTGAGTTGTGTGCCATGTCATGGTAGTACCGGTAAGGGCAAAAAGATAGTTACCTATGTAAACAAAAAAGGTAAAAAGGTTACCATTAAGGGTCCAGATATCACTCAGAGTTCATTAGAAGATATTAAAAGGAGCATACACGAAGGCAAGGGTGTTATGCCTAGATATTTTTTGACTGACGAAGAGGCAAAAACTATTTATGAATATATACACAAGGTTAATACAGACTCAAAATGATCAAATATCTTGTAGCATTGCTTGTTTTACTTTTGGCACTTGGTCAGATAAAGGATAGATTCTTTGCCAAAAGAGAGACTGCGCAATTTAAGAGTAGTGGCAAAGTGTCAGATTTTAAAATAAAAGGAATCAATGTCTCTCATCACGATGGTGATATTGACTGGGGTGAGCTTGAGAAAATGAAGTTGAACTTTATTTTTATCAAAGCCACAGAGGGCGGAGATTTTATAGATAATAGGTTTGATAGTAATTGGAATAGCGCAATAGAAAACAGCTATGCAGTGGGTGCTTTTCACTACTACAAAATCTGCACAGATTGGAGTCTGCAAGCAGATAATTTTATATCTAAGGTACCGGTAACCCAAGGCACCTTACCTCCAGTAATCGATTTAGAGGATGAAGCAGACTGCAAGAGTGTAGAGGATGTAAAATATGAGCTGAAAATGTTGATAAGCAGACTTAAAGAGCATTATGGCCAAGAGCCAATACTCTATGTTAATCCTATAGTGCCTGATAGCTTTTATTATAAATATATCGAGGGGGATTTTTACGATTCTGTATTGTGGTATAGAGACAAGTATAAACCTGCCACAAGTGAGCGAAAATGGCTCTTCTGGCAATACAACAGCAAAGGTATCGTAAGTGGGCTCAAACCTTTTACAGATTTAAATCTATTTCAAGGAAGCAGCCATGAGTTTGATATATTAAGGAGAAAATGATTAACCTATATGAGGTATAATGAAGCAGTATAAACTCGTTTAGGAGATAGTAGCATGGAAGCTTTTTTGAAAAAAGCAAAAGAGAGTAGCAGAGTCATTGCAACGCTTAGTGGCGAAGCCAAAAAAGCTGTACTGCTTGATATGGCAGATGCCATAGTATCAAACCAAGATAATATTATTCAGGCAAATCAAGTTGATATGAAATATGCCATAGAGAACAGCATCACGGATGCGCTAAAAGACAGACTGATGTTGGACGAGTCAAGAGTCACGGCTATTGCTGACTCCTTGCGTGATATTGCACTGCTTAGAGATCCTGTTGGGAGGGTACTCGATGGATGGATTGCAGAGGCTGGTTTTAAAATCGAAAAGACAAGTGTGCCTATTGGTGTAATCGGTGTGATATATGAGTCCAGACCAAACGTTACTGCTGATGTGGGAGCTCTCTGTTTTAAGAGCGGTAATGTCTCCATACTAAAAGGCGGCAAAGAGGCGGAAAATTCAAATAAAATGATAGCAAAAGTATTACAAGATGTGTTGGAAAAACATAGCTTGCCAAAGGAGGCGATATCACTATTGCCTGATAGCTCAAGAGAGGGTGTAGCGAATCTGATAAAACAAGATGCATACGTGGATTTGATAGTGCCAAGAGGAGGGGAGGCATTGATAAAATTTGTCTCATCTCATGCCACAGTGCCTGTAGTTAAGCACGATAAAGGGCTTTGTCACACATACTGGGATAAGGATGCCGATATTGAAAAATCACTTAGTGTGATAGTTAATGCCAAGTGTCGCAGAACTGGAATATGTGGAGCAATGGAGACACTTTTGATAGACGAGGCGGTTGCTAATGAGGTATTGCCGGTAATAGCACAAGAGTATAAAAGCCATGAGACTGAGCTTAGAGGTTGCTCAAAAACTAGAAATATTGTGATGATGAATGAGGCGACAGATGAGGATTTTGCCAGTGAATATCTGGATAATATCTTATCGATAAAGATAGTAAATGGCGTAGATGGTGCTATGGAACACATAGCCAGATATGGCTCTGGTCACTCTGATGCAATATTGAGCGAAAACTATGTAACGGCTGAAAAGTTCCTAAATAGTGTTGACTCGGCATGTGTCTATCTAAATGCTAGCACACAATTTACAGATGGTGGGGAGTTTGGTTTTGGTGCAGAGGTTGGTATCAGTACCAATAAGTTGCATGCAAGAGGGCCAATGGGTATAGATGAGCTAACAACATACAAATATAAGATATACGGCAACGGAGAGGGTAGAGGTTGAGAGTTGAGATGAGATTATCTTTTATTTTTACTGCGCTTGTCACTCTTTCGGCAGTGAGTGTTGCAGATGAGGAGAAGCCTCAGGTTGAGGTAACTATTTCAGGCAATACACAGCTGGATAGACAGAGCTACTATGGTGCAATAGGAGCTCATAAAAATATGTGGTATGAGATCTGGAAAAGTGAAGGCACCTTTATGTCACAAGATAAGCCAAAATTGGTAAAAGACACAATAGAGAATTTTTTGGAATCTAATGGCTTTTATGAATCCAAAGTCACTGTTATTGGTACTGAAAACAGCATTGATATCAGAGTGCAGGAGGGCAGAGCTGTTGTGGTTAAAAATGTTGAGGTACACAGCGACTATGACATATCCAAGCTAGTAACATTTAGAGCAGGTGAGAGATTTAAGGCTAGCAGGTTTGTAAAGATTAAATCTGACATTCGTAGATCGTTGCTAGAAAATGGATATTGTCACTATAAGTTCGGGTCCAAAGCCTATGTAGATACTGATGCATATAGTGTTACAGTTAAGTATGATTTGCTAAAAGGCGAGCTCTGTTATTTTGGCAATACGAGTTTCAAAGGTCAGCAAAGTGATGTAGGGTCAGATGTCTTAAAATCTAGACTTCGATACAAAAAAGGTGATATATTTGACACGAGAAAGATAGACTCCTCTTTGGCAGTTGCAAATCACTTAGATGTATTCGAGACTCTGTCTCTATCTCCAGCAGAAGATCAAAACTCGTCTGTGATTGAGATGGAACTTGTAGCAACCCCCAAGGAAAAACTATCTGTAGTCAAGGCTGGTATTGGGTATGACACTTCGGTTGGCCCTCGTGCACAGCTCTTTTATGAGAGGAGAAACTTTCTGGGTGGTGCTCGAAAATTAAGCATCAACACAAGCTTTGCAAAAACAGAACAAAAGGTAGAGTTGAATCTATTTTCTCCAGCAGTCATCGATATAGGCAATGATTATCTCGACTCATATACAAATTTGGGCTATAGTAGCAGCACATATGATACATATGATTCCAAAGTTGGCTATTTTAACACCAAACTTGGATACGAACATGATGATTTTTATCTCTATGCTGGTTTTGGAATGGAAAATATTGATATTCTTAAAACCAGCGATGATCCAGCCATAATAGAGGGTAGTTTTAGACTAGCATATCCGTTTGCTGAATTTGTATATGATGGTCGAGACTCCAAAGTCGACCCTAAAAATGGATACTACTTCTCTGCATACAGTGAATATGGCTTGCAAAATGATAAGGAGTCTACTCAGTATATGAAATTTCTACTAGAGGGCAGGGCAATCAAGAGTTTTGATGAGCTTACACTTTCAGCTGTTGGTAAACTAGGAGTGATAGATTTAAAAAATGGTGCTCTTCCTGCCTCAA
>CAYWGB010000045.1:0-8194 GCA_964457825.1 uncultured Campylobacterales bacterium
GTTATCTGAGCCTATTACTAGGTATTTTACAATATATTCTTGGTTTAATGCCTTGATTGTCTCTATGGTGTATGTAGATTTCCCATTGGAGACCTCATAGTCACTCACGATTACGCCACTGGAGCTATCAAAAATATCTCTACACCATTGCAATCTCTGCTTGGCAGATGCAAAAGTGGTATCTTTGAATGGATTTTGATAGTTTGGCATGACAATAATCTGTTCGACTATATTCATCTTGGAGAGCTCATTGATGATAGATTGATGCCCTATGTGTGGGGGGTCAAAACTCCCCCCAAATAGTGCGATTGTGGACTTAGATTTAATCAAGCAATAACCTCAAATTTAGTAGAATTGATATTATTTTAGCGAAACTAAAAGGTGCAACAGTTGAAAACAATAAAAGATTTGGAGTTGGAAAACAAGAGAGTATTTATCAGATGTGATTTTAATGTCCCAAAAGATGAATTTGGTAATATCACGGATGATAGACGCATAAGAGAGGCACTTCAGACTGTGCGATATTGTATCGATAGAGGGTGCAAAGTGATTTTGGGTTCACATTTTGAGAGACCAAAGCCAGGTGTGTATGATGAGGTATTTTCCCTCGAGAGTGTCTTTTTGCGTCTAGATACCCTGTTAAAGATCAAACATAAACTATTTTTTGATGATTCAAAAGAGGGCGCTGTATTTACAGATAGAGCCAAAGAGTTGGCAGATGCCATGGAACCAGGTGATGTGTTGTTATTGGAAAATTTACGTTTTGACAAAGGCGAGACTGAAAATTCAGATGAATTTGCTAAAAAATTGGCAAGCATGGTAGATGTATATATCAACGATGCTTTTGGAGCATGTCATCGAAAGCACGCTTCTATATATGCAACTGCTGAGCAGTTTGACAAAGAGCATAAAGCAGCAGGATTTTTATTGACAAAAGAGACAAACTTTTTTGGGAGAGTCCTGCAAGACCCAGTACGTCCATTTGTAGCAGTGGTTGGTGGTAGTAAAGTATCTGGTAAGCTGCAAGCACTAAATAAGCTGATTGACAAAGTTGACAAGATTGTCATAGGTGGCGGCATGGCATTTACATTTTTGAAAGCAATGGATTATGAGATTGGCAATTCTTTAGTAGAGGATGATTTGGTTGATGAAGCGAGTTGTATCATGCAAAAAGCTAAAGATAATGGAGTGAAATTTTATCTACCAGTTGATGTTGTTGTTGCACCAGAATTTTCAGAAAATACAGCTGTCAAGTTTTTACCAGTCCAAGAGATACCAGTTGGATGGATGGGTCTAGATATTGGTCCAGCAAGTACAAGGCTTTTTAGAGAGGTGCTTAATGATGCACAGACTATCATCTGGAATGGACCAATGGGAGTCTATGAGATGGATAAATTTGCAAAAGGATCGATCAAGATGTCACACTATATTACCGAAACCCATGCTACTACCATCGTAGGTGGTGGTGATACGGCAGACGTGGCACAAAGGGCGGGAGATGTTGATGAGATGACATTTGTCAGCACAGGAGGAGGAGCTAGTCTAAAGCTCATAGAGGGCGAAAAACTACCCGGCATAGAAGCATTGGAGAAATAATGATATACGCAGCAAATTTCAAGATGAACCTTACTCGCGAGAAGACAGAGCAATACATGAGAGAATTGGGCGATACTTTGTCGACTATGAGCTCGGGTGATAGAGTCATTGTGTTTCCTCCTGCGACAGCACTAGGTTCATATAAAGGGATATATACCGTAGGTGCACAAAATGCATATCCTGCCTCGTCTGGAGCATTTACAGGAGAGGTTGGCATAGAGCAGTTGGATGAGTTCGGTATCAAAACTATCTTGATTGGACATAGTGAACGCAGGGGCTTGTTGAATGAAACCCAAGAGACTATAGCCACTAAGTTTGATTATTTCAAAGAGAATAATTTTGAGATTGTTTACTGTATTGGAGAACCACTTGAGATCAGAGAAGAGGGTGATGAAGCAGTAGCCGAATATTTGTTGTCAGAGTTTAATGGTATCGATATAAATTACGACAAGCTCATAGTAGCATACGAGCCAATCTGGGCTATAGGGACTGGTAGAAGCGCGACCGTAGAAGAGATTGCGACAACACATGCTATGTTAAAATCTCATGTCGATGTACCATTGCTATATGGCGGTAGCGTTAAAGGTGACAATATAGAGCAGATAAGCGCAATTACTGGAGTGGATGGTGTTTTGGTAGGTGGAGCCTCTTTAAAGGTAGATAGCTTTATGGATATTGTTAGGCCAAGCTAACTAGAGCCTACCCAAATAGGTTCTCTAGTGCAGACGTATCTGTAGTCTTCTCTTGCGCTTGTGCATCTGTTGTGGACGCACTTCTGTCTGTGATTCCCTCAACCTCATTTAGCTCCAATTGATATCCAGTTAGCATGGATGCTAGTCGTATATTTATACCACTTTTACCTATGGCTTTTGCTTTTTGATCTTGAGTAATGTTGATAATAGCTTTTTGTTCTTTTGTATCTCTGTTTTCGATATTGACACTCTTGACGATGGCAGGCGAGAGTGCCCTTGTGATAAACATTTCAGGAATCGGTGAGTACTCAATACAGTCAATATTTTCATCATTTAGTTCGCCCGATACGGCATTGATTCGTACTCCTCTTTGTCCTACGGTTGCTCCTATTGGATCTATATTTAGCATCTCTGTCATAAGTGCTATTTTTGCTCTTTCCCCTGGGATTCTAGCTGATGACATTATCTCTACAGCACCATCAGCTATCTCTGGAACCTCTCTTTCTAGAAGTTTTTCTAAAAATTTTGGTGCAGTTCTTGTGAGCTCTAGAAACATCCCCTTCTCAGGATCTATACTTACAAATCTAAGCAGTGCTTTTAGTGTATCTCCGACTTTGAAATGCTCACCTTTGATACGGTTTCTCATGCTCATGATGCCTTTGAGCTCACCCACTTCGATATATGTATTTTGTTCGTCATCTATCCTGTTTACTACACCTATGATGACAGTTCCAACTTTGGCTTTGTATTTTTCAAATAGACCTTGTTCGATGTGGCGTTGGATGTGGTACTCTAGCTCTCTGAAGAGGCTGGCATGAGCAGTTCTGCCATAGTCCTCTAGTATGATTTCGCTTTTTAACTGATCGCCTACCTCTATACCATCTCCAAACTCTTTGGCTTGCTCCACCGTGATGAAGTTTTCTCCCTCCTCTTCTAGTCTCTCGTCGTCATCTTTGACCACTTGAACTACTTTATGGATAGAGTAGGTTTTTGTATCTTCGTTTATATCTACCTCAAAGTTGTTGTCTCTGTCTGTCAAGCGTTTTGCTGTCATGACAAGAGCGTCTTTAAAAGCCTCTATAGCACTCTCTTTCGGGATATTTTTTTCATGAGCGATTGCCTCTATAATATCTAATATTTTTTCCATTTTATTTTACCTTTTTATAGCATTGATTTACATCACACATTGAAAATGATCCTAACAGTAACACTTTATGTGGATTTTTGTCTTCTTTTTGAGAACTTGATTGTATCTAATCATACCTTTACGCAAAATAAAGTAGAATCACGATAAATACATAGAGTAATATCTATTCAGGGAACCCAAGAATGAAACTAAAATTAGCAAGAACAACTTTGGATACAAAACCAAAGAGCATCGATATAGAGAAACTCGAAGAGCAACTTGACGAGAGATCCATATTTTATTTCGACAAAGAGAATACACACAAAGAGATATTGGCGCTTATAAAGCATTTTGAAGATAAGGGGTGCAGTGTCTATATGAGAGAGATTAGATATGCCTTGACTGAGGGTGACTATAGCTATGAAGTGCATATAGTCAAGTAGAGATTAGTTGAGTAAAAAGCTTTATATAGAGACTCTAGGGTGTGCTATGAATGTTCGCGATAGCGAGCATATGATAGCCGAACTAGGCAAAAAAGAGAGATATGAACTCACAGATGAGCTCAGTAGTGCTGATTTGATTATCATCAACACTTGCTCGGTCAGAGAGAAACCAGTTGCAAAGCTTTTTTCTGAGATAGGTGTATTTAACAAACATCGTAAAGAGGGCTCCAAGATCGGGGTTTGCGGATGTACAGCTTCACACCTCGGCAGAGATATCATAAAAAGAGCACCATCAGTTGATTTTGTTTTGGGCGCGAGGAATGTCTCCAAGATTAGCGAAGTGATCGACAAGAGGCATGCCGTAGAGGTAGATACTGATTTTGACGAGACGACTTATGCCTTTGGTGAGTATAGAACCAATCCATTCAAAGCCATGGTCAACATTTCGATAGGGTGTGATAAAGGTTGTACGTTTTGTATAGTACCTGCTACTAGAGGCGAAGAGATATCCATACCAAGCAATCTGATTATCCAAGAGATTAGAAAAGCTGTAGATTCCGGAGCCAAAGAGGTTATGCTCTTGGGTCAAAATGTCAACAACTATGGCAGGAGATTCAGTGGAGAGAATGAGGGGATGGGTTTCACTCAACTGCTCCAAGAAGTGAGCAAAATAGAGGGGCTTGAACGTATACGCTTTACATCTCCACACCCTTTGCATATGGATGATGAATTCTTGGAAGAGTTTGCCAGTAATCCCAAAATATGCAAACAGATTCATGTCCCTTTGCAGAGTGGTTCGACTGCACTGTTGACCTCTATGAAGAGAGGATATAGCAAGGAAAACTTCTTAAATAGATGCGCCAAGATACGCTCATTGTGTCCTGTGGCAACTATTTCTACTGACATAATTGTCGGTTTTCCGGGTGAAAGCGATGAGGATTTTGCTGATACCATGGATGTGCTGGAGCAGGTACGATTCGAGCAGTTGTTTAGTTTCAAATACTCGCCTAGACCGATGACCCAAGCAGCTCTTTTTGATACACAAGTTGATTCAGATATCGCGTCAAAGAGGCTTACCGCTCTGCAAGCTAGGCACACTGAGATACTCGATGAGATTATGGATAGAGAGCTTGGTGCTGTGCATAGTGTCTATTTTGATGAACTCAAGCCAAACGGCAGGGTAGCTGGTCGCAGTGATGATGGCAAGCTTATCTTTGTACAGGGCAGCGAAGAGCTACTCGGGCAGATAGTAGATGTCAAAATTACAAAGACATCTAGAGGTGCTCTGGATGGGGAAGTGCTAGGATGAAAGATAGACTCCAAGACTACATAGATGAGTTTTTGGAGTATTTGTTAAATATACGAGGCTACAGCGAACAGACAGTGATCACATATGAGGTAGCATTATCTCAGATGCTAAGAGAGAGTGAGTTCTACGAAGAAGATGGAAAGCTGATACTTGATCTAAACTCATTTCGTTATAAAATATCTAAAAACTCTAAAAAAACTATCACAAAAAAACTAAGTGCCATACGCTCACTGGTCAAATTTATAGAAAACCAAAGAGACAGTGCCATCAAAGTAGTAGGAGATACACCCATAAAGGTACCTCAAACGCTCCCTAAGCCAATAGAAGAGAACTACATTGATGAAGTGTTGAGTGAGGCTAGTTTGGGCGATAAATTGCTCGTGATGATGCTTTATGGATTGGGGTTGCGGATTAGCGAGCTTAGCTCCTTGGAACTTGGGCAGATATCCTCATCATGGATAGAGATATATGGAAAAGGCGGAAAGAGCAGACAGTTGCCTCTATTGCCACAGCTTCGAGAGTTGCTATCTAAATATATAGATGCATATATGCCAAAAAGATATCTTTTTGAAAAGTCTGGAACTCCTCTAAGCAGCTCACAACTGCGGTACAGGATAAACAAGCTTTTCAAATCTCAGGGTATCAAGGCGACACCCCATCAGCTCCGCCACTCTTTTGCTACTCACCTGCTTAACAATGGAGCTAGGATATCAGACGTAAGTGAACTGCTTGGGCATAGCTCCATGGCAACTACTCAGATATATACCAAACTAGCAAGCACAAAAAAGATGCAGGAGTATATGAAGGCTCATCCACTAGCTAGTCAGTAGATAGCTTATCCGTATCTATATTATTTTCAAACATATATGGTCTGATTTTTGGTGGTATCTTTAGTAAACGGTATCTCTCTTTTGTCTGTTTGGGGATATTTGTCTGTGAGTATGGAGCAATATAGAGGATGTTGCCTTGTAACTCTACTACCCATTTGCCGCCTATGACTATGGAGTCGTTGCTTTCTATCTCTGTGCGTTGTGCTGAGCTTAGCAGGTAGCCTGATCGCTTCAGTGTAATGTCGGCTGCTTTTGATTTGGATGCTATATTGTATAGTTTGATGATATGCAGCTGACCTATTGTCTGAATAGTTTTGTAATTTTTAGATAGGAGATGCTTGTCCTCTCTGAGATAGTCGATACTCCTCTTGATACCTGTGCCAAACTCTGACAGCAGTCTGTCGCTATAATCTAACCTAAATCTGTTTCTCTCGTGTGTTCTGCTTTTGTTGGAGTCATCTATGAAATATTTATGATTATTTGTCTCTAGGTACTCTATGAGCTCTTGTTTGGTACATTGCAGAAGTGGTCTGATGATACTATAGTTTTTTTTGTCGGTGATGGACTCTAGTCCTATTAGCTCACTAACACCAGCACCTTTGGTTAGCCTCATGAGTAGCCACTCGAGCTGGTCGTTTAGTTGGTGTGCTGTGAGTAGGTTGTCATAGTTATGCTCTTTGATGAGGGAGTCAAAAAATCCATATCTGAACTCTCTGGCATTTTGTTCGAAATGTCTATTAAATTTGGGAGCTTGTGCAGTATGACAGATGAGGGTATGTTTTGCTGCTAAGGCTCTTGCATGTTCTAGTTCTAGCTTGGCTTGGACTCTAGTGCCATAGTCGACTATGGCGATATCAAACGAAATACCATGCTCTATCAGGAGGTGAAACAGTGCTGTAGAGTCAACACCAGCAGAAAATCCCAATAGATTTCTTTTATTGGTTAGATGTTGTGTCTCTATGGTCATAGTTTTTTGGTTAGAGTGGCGAGGAGTTGCATGCCTGCTAGTTGGGTTATGTGGGCTTGGTATCTGTGTCCGAATGCAATGGGCAGATCGTTTGTGTCGTTTATGAGTATCTCGCCATCGATCTCTACTGCCCACTGTAGAGGTCTGGCTGAGAGTAGATACTCATGCTCATCACTTGGGCTGTCGATTACCACTGTGATGGTTTGTCCGATGAGTTTATGGAGTGACTCTGCGGTATTTTGCTGGGCTATATCTCCTAGGATTTGGACTCTGGAGTTTATGGTTGCTTCATCTAGCTGTTCCATCTCGTAAGCTGTGGTAGTCTCTTCGTTGGAGTATGCAAAGGTGTTAAATCTGTCAAATCTGAAATCTTCCAAAAATTGACATAGTTTGCTAAAGCTTTGCTCATCTTCACCTGGGTGTCCTGCGATGAGAGAGGTTCTGACGAAGCTCTCTGGTTTGGCTCTCATATACTCTAGGAGCTCGATTGTTTTTTTCTCTCCGAAGCCTCGTTTCATACTCTTGAGTAGTGAATTATCGATATGTTGGATAGGCATGTCATAATATGTCTGGAATATTTCAGAGTCTGATATCTTGTCTATGAGTGCAAATGTGGTGGTGCTAGGATATAGATACAATATTCTGGCTGACTCTACACCTGCTATCTGCTCTATGGCATCTATCAGATCTATTAGTCCGTCGCTTAGTCCATGATCTCTGCCAAAGCTTGAGCTGTCTTGTGATATGAAAGAGAAATCCCAGTATCCAGCTTGGACTAGGTTGGCTACTTCGGTGACTATGGAGTCGATTGTACGAGAGTTTAGTTTGCCTTTGAAACTAGGGATAGCACAAAAAGAGCAGGTTTGATTGCATCCCTCTGCTATCTTGATATAGGCGTGATAATTTGAGCCGGTGATGACTCTAGAGGCGTTTTCGTTGGCTAGGTATACTGATGGGCTAAATGTGCTCTGTTTGGTCGCTATGAGCTGGTCTATCTGTTCATAGTCGCCCACTCCTGTAAATATGTCTATCTCTGGCATGCTCTCCTGGAGCTCTTGTTGGTATCGTTCTGAGAGGCATCCTGACATGACCAGTATGGAGTCTGCTTTGCGTTGCTCGTGTAGCTCCAGGATGGTGTTGATGGACTCTTGTTTGGCTGCCTCTATGAAACCACAAGTATTTACGATGATGACATCTGCACTCTTTGCATCATCTGTGATGGTATAGTCTT
>CAYWGB010000046.1:0-8131 GCA_964457825.1 uncultured Campylobacterales bacterium
GAAACGACAAGCTGCCTTGTCCCATCTCCAGTCTTCTTCTGCCTTGTTTGCCTCAGCCTGCGCTGTGGCAGGTACTGCTATACCAGCGGCACCCGCTGCGGCAACCGCTGCTGAGTTTTTTAAAAAATCGCGTCTATTTAAAGCCATGTTTCTACCTCCTAAATTTATTTGGCGTTAGCGTCAAATCATCTCAATATCCATATCCGCAAAGCATTAGGCTAACAGACAGCGAGATTATCTAGCATAACTACAAGTAAATATTATCATAAGTAACAGCGGCACAGAATTGATTAATATCAAGGAATAAAAGATTAATTTAAGATATGTAGATATAAATAGTTTTATGGTACGATACCCCACAAATACAATGGAGTACACATGGCTAGCTACATACTGTTTGACACAGAGACTACAGGCACTCAAGAGAGCGATGTAATCATACAGATAGGTGCACTCATAATGCATGGTAAAAATGAGGTAGAGTCCTATGATGAACTATGCTCTACTCAACAGTCCATATCTCTAGAAGCGATGGAGATTCACAATATAACACCAGAGATGATAGCTGGCAAACCTGCTCTAAAAGAACTTCAAGTATGGAAAAGGATTAACGAACTAAACAGTATCGATAACTACTTGATAGCCCACAACATATCATTTGACTTGGGGATGTTAGAAAAAGAGGGATTTGAAAACCAATACAGCCTAATAGATACTCTACGCTGTGCAAAACATCTGCTGCCTGATAGCCAATATCATAGGCTCCAATACCTCAGATACTCACTAGCCCTATACCACCAAGAGCCACAAGAGACTACTGATCTAAATATTACAATCAAAGCCCATGACGCACTAAGCGATGTAGTAGTCATGAAATTACTTTTGTCGCACCTAGTCAAGCTAACCAAGGAGTCATATCCTGATGAGAATCCCATGCATAAACTAGTAGATCTGACCAAGAGACCAGTAATGATAAAAAAGTTTAGATTTGGAAAATACAAAGACCAAGAGATTAAACATATCGTCCAGACCGATAAAGGCTATATAAACTGGATGATGAACAATCTTGAGCTAGATGATGATCTAGAGCATACTCTAAAATTTCATCTAGCAGATATATAAAGGATAGAGATGAACGAAACAATAGACAAATTAGAGCTACCATACCTTCAGATGGGGGAAGGTTTCATAATAGGACTCTCCGTTGGCTACGCCATTAAAAAAAGTTTTAAAATAGTCCTATTCTTTACAGGTATTATAGTAATAGGTATGTTTTTACTAGAAAATCAACACATAATATCCATAAACGAGGAGGGTCTTCAGCGATATATCGGTAGCGGTACTGATGCATTCAAATGGCTCTTTACCTTTATCAAAGATAGACTATCCTCTCTATCATTTGCAGGTGCAGGCAGCACCATGCTCGGCTTTGCTGCCGGTCTAAAAATGGGCTAATGAGTAGTATATTAGTTCACATCTGCTGCGCAGTAGATAGCCACTACTTCTTGCAAAAACTACAAAGCGACTACCCTAACCATAAGCTTATATCTTTTTTCTATGATCCCAATATCCACCCATATAGCGAATACAGGCTACGATTTTTGGAGACACAAAGAAGTTGTGATATTTTAGGCATAGAGCTGATAGAGGGAGAGTATGATGTCGATGCGTGGCTCAAAGCTGTTTCAGGACTAGAGCATGAGCCAGAAAAAGGAGCTAGATGCAGTGTCTGCTTCGACAGAAGATTTCAAGTCTCCGCCCAGAAGGCTTCTGAGATTGGGGCAGAGTTTTTTACCAGTACTCTCCTGACCTCGCCAAAAAAATCACTCTCTATGCTTAAAAAATCTGGTGATGCTCTAGGTCAACAATACTCCATATCGTTCTTGGCACCTGACTATCGAAAGGCATCCGGCACACAAGAGCAAAACATCATGGCAAAAGATGCCAAATTATACAGGCAAGATTATTGCGGCTGCATATATGGGCTCACGATACAAAGACAAGAGCAAGAGAAACTAGCTGATGAACTCTTTGTTCCTCTCTCTAGACAAACTCAACCAGAATCGATCGAAGCAAGACTTGAACTATACGAGCAAAGACTAAGATTTGAGCAGGCAAAGCAACCATACAGAATCATCAAAGAGAGGTTTCTAAACTATAGACTAAAATGGGGGATACTCAAGAGTAAAAAAGGTACCATCAATGCACATATTCTGCCATACTCCACCCTCAAAAAAGGATACACCAGAGGCAGAATTGATTACGCATATAATGACATTTCATACCTGAACAGAGATGAGGTAAAATTTATTACATTAGAGCACTATAATTTACTAGCAAGAACATCATACCTAACCATCCAAGAGCTCTTATCTAGCCCACCAACATACCAAAACGAGATTGAGACAAGAGATAAAATTACAACAACTCACAATGATATCTCGACAATCTTGGTCGTGCAAGAAATACCTCAATCCAAAATTGAACTATGGATTAAAGCTGATATTTTTGAAGATACTAAAGAGAAGCTATTGGAGATTAAATAACCGTAGATTTACTTTTTTTAGCTAAAATAGTGCCAAATAAAGAAGGCTCACGATATGACATTAAACGTAACACAACTACAGACTATACTACCCCATAGATATCCATTTTTACTAATAGATAGAGTTACTCATCTAGAAGCTGGTAAGTCTATCGTAGGATATAAAAATGTATCCATATCAGAACCCGTATTTCAAGGTCATTTTCCAGATCATCCGATATATCCCGGTGTTATGATTATCGAAGGGATGGCGCAAGCTGGAGGCGTACTGGCATTCAAAAGTCTAGATGCCCATGAACAAGAAGCTAGCAGTAACAAGGTTGTCTATTTCATGAGTATAGACAAAGCAAAATTTCGCTCCCCTGTAACTCCTGGAGACAAACTGGAGTATAGAGTTGATGTTACAAAAAATAAGGGTCCAGTTTGGCTTTTTAGTGCCAAAGCCTATGTGGATGATAAACTGGTAGCTCAAGCCGAATTAAAAGCTATGATCGTCGACAAATAGAGCAAGTATTGAACAGTAACCAAAATATAGAGATGACTAGTGCTGTCATAGATAAAACTGCCACAATAGGCTCGGGCACCACTATCGGAGAGTTTTGTTATATAGGCAAAAATGTCACAATAGGAAAGAATAACACCATTGAGCCATATGCCATTGTAGAGTCGAACACAACTATTGGTGACAACAACCACATAGCCTCATATGCTGTTGTAGGCTCAGCTCCACAAGATATCAGAAATACATCTGCGGATGTCTCTCTTGAGATTGGGTCAAATAACTTTATAGGCTCATACGCATTGATAAGTGCAGGCACAGACCATGGTGGCATGGTGACACGAATAGGCAACAATAATAAACTACAGCAAAAGATACACATAGGGCATGATGTGCAGATGGCTGACGGGTGTGTTATGGACAAAGACTCTGCACTAGGTGGACATGTGACAGTCTCAAGTGGTGTACACTTTAAAGAGTCCTCTGCTGTACATCAATTTGTAGATATCGGCCAATATGCTACAATTCAAAAATTTGCTGCACTCACACAAGATTTACCACAATTTTGCATAGCTAGCGGCAATAGAGCTAAAATCATTGATTTGGACAAAAAGAAGGCGTCGATAATCTTGGGTACTGAGACTGCACAAGAGCTAAGAGATGCATATGACTACATGACCGAGGGCGGTCATTCACCATATGAGTATGCATGCATAGCATTAAAATCAAATCTACCCAATGATGTCAGAGATTTCTACTCTTTTATAGAAAATTCACAAAGAGGCGTATCATTCACAAGGAGCAACAATGTCAACTAAGATCTGCAGTTTTTGTGGTAGCACAGAGAAAGACGGAACACCTTTAATTGCCGGAGAGAGTGCATATATATGTGCTAACTGTGTAGTCTCAGCACACAAAATACTATTTGGTGAAGCCAATCAAGAAGAAGAGAAAACAGCTACCCAATTCAACCCGACACTACTGAAACCAAAAGAGATTACTGATATTCTAGATCAGTATATCATAGGGCAAGATGGCGCAAAAAAAGCACTATCCGTTGGGGTATACAACCACTATAAGCGTCTTTTTCTTCCCTCTCCAGATGATGATACTGAGATTGCAAAATCAAATATTTTACTGATTGGGCCTACTGGCAGTGGTAAAACACTCTTGGCTCAAACAATTGCCAGGTTCCTTGATGTTCCATTGGCAATCACGGATGCAACAAATCTAACTGAAGCCGGCTATGTTGGTGAAGATGTCGAAAATATATTAACAAAGCTGCTACAAGCAGCCGATGGAGATTTGGAAAAAGCACAAAAAGGAATAGTATTTATCGACGAGGTTGATAAAGTTGCTAGAATGGGCGAGAACAGATCTATTACTCGTGATGTCTCCGGAGAGGGAGTTCAGCAGGCACTTCTTAAGCTAATCGAGGGGTCAATTGTCAATATTCCGCCAAAAGGCGGCAGGAAACATCCAAATCAAGAGTTTATGCAGATTGATACTTCAAATATACTATTTATATGCGGAGGGGCTTTTGATGGACTTAATGATATCATAAAACGGCGTCTAGGCTCTAATACCATGGGGTTCGGACACGAAAAAAGAGGAAAGAGTGAAGAGTTAAATATCATACATGAGGTTGAACCAGACGACTTAGTTAGCTATGGTCTCATACCTGAACTCATAGGAAGACTGCATCTCATAGCCACACTAGGCGAAATCACCCAAGAGAACATGGTGCAGATACTTACAGAACCTAAAAACTCAATCATTAAGCAGTATAAAAAGCTATTTTCATTAGATAATGCTATACTTACGTTTGAAGATGAAGCCTTAAAACTCATTGCAACAAAAGCAATAGCCAGAAAAACTGGAGCCAGAGGCTTAAGGTCGATTATGGAAGAGGTACTATTGGATGTAATGTTCAATTTACCAGATTTAAATGGATTTGAAGTCGTGATCACTTCTGATGTGATTGAAAATGGTGCAAAACCAATGTATATAAAAAAGAAAAAAAGTGCCTAAAGGAAAATAATGGGATTATTTAGAAATATGTTTGGATCTTTCTCGAAAGATTTAGCTATCGACCTAGGAACAGCCAATACACTAGTACTGGTCAAAGGACAAGGTATCAGTATCAATGAACCATCTGTTGTCGCGATACAAGTCAATAAGCATGGTCAAGAGAGCATACTGGCCGTAGGTCAAGAGGCGAAAGAGATGGTGGGAAAGACACCAGGAAACATAAAAGCTATCAGGCCAATGCGAGATGGGGTTATCGCAGATTTTAAAACAACTGAGATGATGATAGAGTACTTCATCAGAAAAGTTCACGGCAGAGGTTTATATGCACCTAGAATAATCATTTGTGTTCCATATGGACTGACGCAAGTAGAGCGAAAAGCAGTTAGAGATTCTGCTGCTAATGCAGGAGCTAGATTTGTCTATCTTATCGAAGAGCCAATGGCAGCAGCGATTGGTGCAGGACTGCCAGTAAATGATCCAAACGGTAACCTTGTGGTCGATATCGGTGGAGGAACAACCGAAATAGGTGTCATATCATTAGGTGGGCTCGTACAGAGCAAATCTATTCGTGTTGCAGGAGACAAACTAGACGCAGCCATCGTTGATTATATAAAAAGGAAATTCAACCTACTAATTGGAGATAGAGTAGCTGAAGAGCTAAAAATCAAAATTGGCACAGCCGTAAAACTAGATGAAGAGCTTAACACTATTGTCAGAGGTAGAGATCAGATGGAAGGAATCCTAACCTCCATCACCGTAACAAGCGAACATGTAAGAGAAGCCATGTCTGGTGAACTAAAACAGATAGCCGATGCGGTCATATCTGTACTAGAAGAGACTCCACCAGACTTAGCAGGTGATATCGTCGAAAATGGTGTCGTCCTGACAGGCGGAGGTGCCATGATTAGGGAACTCGACAAATACCTTTCTGATGCGATAAAGCTGCCTGTCTACATAGCAGAGGATCCACTTTTGGCTGTTGCAAAAGGAACTGCCAAGGCTCTTGATCAGTTGGATATGCTTCAGCAAATATCATTCGAAGAGTAGCACGTCTAACATATGAGGTCTAAGCTTTTTTATCTGCTACTGTTTGTTTTGATTCTTTTTGTCTTGATTGCACAAGAGAGTCAAACTGCACAACGTGTACTTTTGGATACTATGAATCCGGTCAAACAGACATATCGAAATCTAACCGACAATGTTGTAAGTCGCAGCAAAAGTTATCTGTTTCAAAAAGAGACGATAGAGAACCTAACCAAAGAGAATAAAGCTCTAAAAAAATTATTATTAGACCAAACAAGATATCTGCAACAGCTAAGTGGGCTATACAAAGCTTTACCATCCCTAGAAAAACTCCCATATAAAAGCGTCTCACTTGTAGATACGGTATCATATGTAAAACTGAACAGTCTTGATAAAATTTTATTGAGTTATCCAAAAAAATTAAAGCCAACAGATTCTAAAGTATATGGATTAATACAGGAGAATGTAGTTGGCGGCACTGCCGTCGTAGAAAATGGTAACCTGTATGGATATCTTAGCTCAAATCCAAAGTGTAAATTTGCAGTATTTATTGGAAAAGATAGAGTTCCTGGCATTATTGAAGGTGTCGATAAATCACTGATGAGAATAAAATATATACCAAAGTGGGCAAATATCAAAAAAGGTGACAAAGTAGAGACAAGTGGTCTAGATGATATTTTCTTCAAAAATATTCCAGTAGGAACGATCACGGACATTGAGGTTAAAAATAGATATAAGGTAGCCCTTGTTAGATCATATGCTGACAATATACACCCAAATTTCTATTTTCTCATCACAGATTCTAGGCCTAGATTGGCCAACGACTATGACTCAAATAGCTCATTCCCAGACCATGCTGGCTACTCTTATACGATTGACAACAGTAGCTCACAAGAAAATATCAGCAGTATACCGCAGGCAACACAGACAAAATCAACTAACATAGATACGTCTGATTATGAAGCAGTCCCTGATCCAGCAGTCCCAAAAGAGACAAGCAAGCCAGAAACATCAGTACAGCCATCATCTAATGAGACTCCAGCAGAGACAACAGCACCCACTGTGACCCATAAGAGCAAACCAAAAAGTAACAAGCACAACAGAACCAAGCCAAAAACTCACAAGCCGGCTCACAAACCAGCTCCAGAGCCGATAGCTCCAATCTATACGGCCCCAAAAAAAACTAATGATTCGACACCAATAATAGATCAAGTTCCTGAGCCTTCCCACCCAGATCCGTTAGATTATTTCAAAATATAAGAGCGCTCTATATATCTTTTGGCTATAATCCTTAACTAAAACCAAGGGTATGACCTTATGCCAAAACGTGAAGATATCAAAACAATTTTATTAATAGGATCCGGCCCAATTGTCATTGGACAGGCATGTGAGTTTGACTACTCCGGCACTCAAGCTGCAAAGACGCTCAAGGAGTTAGGCTACCGTGTAGTATTGATAAACTCCAATCCAGCCACTATAATGACTGATCCTGAGTTTGCGGATCGCACATATATAGAGCCGATACAAGAAGAAGTAATCCAAAAGATTATAAAAAAAGAGAATGTTGATGCAATCTTGCCGACTATGGGTGGCCAAACAGCCTTGAATGTTGCCATGAGTATGCATGAACAAGGTATGCTTGATGATGTAGAGTTTTTGGGCGCTAACCCTGAGGCCATAAAAAAAGGTGAAGATAGACAAGCTTTTAAAGAAGCTATGCAAAAAATCGGTATGGATCTACCTATTTCACAATATGCCTACAATATGGATGAGGCACTAGTTGCCGCCCAAAACATAGGGTTCCCTCTCATAATCAGAGCATCATACACACTAGCCGGTGGTGGAAGTGGTGTGGCATATAATATGGATGAGTATAAAGCCATTGTACAAGGAGGCCTAGATGCCTCTCCTATTAACGAAATACTTATCGAAGAGTCACTTCTTGGATGGAAAGAGTATGAGATGGAGGTTATTAGAGACAAAGCAGACAACTGCATCATCATCTGCTCAATAGAAAATCTAGACCCAATGGG
>CAYWGB010000047.1:0-7928 GCA_964457825.1 uncultured Campylobacterales bacterium
GGGCCAGTAGACTAGTACTACCAAAAGCTTCAAAAACAAGGCAACATAAAGATACCAAAAGTGCAGATTATGACTCTGATGGCTTTGAGATGCTTCGTTCACTAAGGATGGATATCGCAACTGCCAACAATATCCCGCCATATATCGTATTTTCCGATAAAACCCTTAAAGAACTTAGCTATAAACTACCTCAAACAAAAGCAGAAATGTTAAGCATTCATGGTATAGGCGAAGTTAAATTTGATAGATATGGAGAGGAGTTCTTGGTACTACTCTCCAAGATGGCTAGTTAATTACTTCAAATTACATAGCGGGATAAATCTGCAATAATATCTCTCTTTTTGATTTTGTTTTTACCATTTGCATATATATTCTCTTCGAGATTAGATATGTGCTTGGTCCCCTGCAACTCTTGAGAGTATGGCAGTAAGAGTCTGTACAGCTCCTTGTCACTCTTGGTTTTTTTGATGGATTTAACTATAGGTTGACTTGGCTTTTTTCGCTGAATAAAGAGATAAAAAAGCAAAGCAGCAACTCCAACTATAAAGCCAATAAGTAAATAGATTAAATTTGTTAAAGTTATGAATAGATTGCTAGCATCAGTAATTTTGATTTCTGATTCGTCTGTAGTTACTCGTACGACCTGCTTAGTAAGTGAATCAAAATAGTTAAAAGAAATCGATGGAATAGTAAAATCTTTACTAGATAGTATCGTAAATCTCTGTATGAATTTGGAGTGCATCTGGCCATTAATGTATTTGGACTCTATTACTGGCTTGGTTGCAAAAACCTGTTGCTCCTTCAGCCCTAAACTGTACGACTGTATATCTTCTAGATTGCCTACTCCCTCTATGATGATTGATGCATGAATCGGTTGATTTGATTTTGTAGAATTGCTATCCACATCTATTTTGATAGTATAGCTACCAATGGCCTGTGCCATTTTTGGTAGAGATGAGATGATGAGTTCATGCTTTTGCGAGTACAGACTCTTGGCAATATTTCTATAGTTCGTGCTGTTTTTTTGTATTACTGTTATGCTTTGTGACGGTATTGAGAGATTACCACTTTTTTGGGCAAATATTAGGTAGTTATATTTTTGAATGATTTGTGTTTTTGTAGTTTGTGTAGAAGTATTGAGATCTTCTATCCAAAAGTTTTCCATTGCTAAAGCTGTTGGTTCTATTTTGGTAATGTTCTCCTCTGGTGTGTATCGTAACTCCAGAGTGGCTACTATTGGTTCCGAGATAAAGGCACTCTGTTTTGATAGATTAAGTGTATAGTTGGGATCCGCATGCAATCGAGTAATACTTAACAGTAATCCAAATATCAATCTACCACTGTATATTTTCATCGTAGTCTCCTTTGAAATCTAATGGTATTAGTAGGGTCTTTAGCTCTACATTTGAGAGTTTGAGATCCCATTTTTTCTGCTCCCTTGTACTCAAAGAGTGATCTGCTTTATAGCTGATGCTTCTGTTGATGTCGCTAGCTTGTCCGGTCTGTATCTTGGTGCCTCTAGCATTATGGGATAATTTTGCGTTATTGTCTCTCTTTTTTATTATTTTAACTTTTTTATTCCATGTAGATAGAAGCTCGGTTTGATCACTGCTGTTGCTTAGATTACCATCCATCGAACTACTTTTAGGAGAGAGCCCTTGGCTTTTAGCCTGTTTTTTTCGAGCCTCTTTTTCTCTGATAAGCTGTAGGTTTTGGGCATACAATAGATTGGCCTTGGTCTCATCATCTGGCTTTATCAATAGTGCAGCCTTGTAATAGGATATCGCTTTTTCGAGCCTTTGCATTTTGACATATGAGTTGGCTATATTGTGATAGGCTCTGAAACTTAAATCTCCTGATTGAATCTGCTTGTATGTTGTGATAGCACGGTCATATTTGTGTTGCTTATAGAGTGTATTGGCTAGATTATATAGGATCTCATCGCTTTTTGAGACAAAGGAGTTGTATAGTTCATAAGATCTATTAAAATCTTGATTTTTGTATGCATTTTGTGCTCTGTAAAGTTTGATATCATCTACAAAACCCGCATGAAGCAGTGATACTAAAAAGATAAAGCTAAAGAGAATTCTAATCATATGTCTCTCCTTGAAAATCTTTGAATAAATAGCAGGAGAATCACTAATGCGGTGATTGTATAAATTGCTTTTAAACTATATTCTGAGATGATATTTTTGCCGTTACTTTTCTCTCCCGTTAAGGCAGCAATTTTATCTGCTATATTGTCTATGTCGTTATTTCCTAAAGTATATGTGGTATCTGATATATCTGCATTGTAGGCCAAGGTTTTTATATTGTGATTGAGAGTTGAAATGGCAATATTGCCCCTGTGATCGAGCATAATCTCACCTCTATCTTTGATGATTGCACCTTGATTTGTGGCAATGGCGTAAACGACGATAGAGATATTGTGCTCTTTTGCATATGAGGCTTCCATATCGTAATTGTCTTTTTCACCCCCGTCTGTTACAAGCAGAACAACTTTGTTGTTATCGTTGATGCTCATGGCGTTATAAGCCTGTAGAGATGCTAATATATTTGTACCACTTGTCTCTATGGAAGTAGTGTCGAGCATAGAAATCATCTTTTTGATACCATTTTTATTGCTCGTAAAAGGTGCGACCAAGTAGGGTACTTTGCTAAATGCAATCACGGATATCTGCTCATCTCCCAATCTGTCAACAATAGAGACTAGCTTCTGTTTCATGGCATAAAATCTCGTAGGATATATATCGTTTACACTCATTGATTTGGAAATATCTAGTAATATACCTATGTTTGTGTTCTCTTGCTTGGGTGGCAGTGGTTGCTCTTTTGTCATAGGGGCTGGTGCAATATATAGTGTATAGGCGAGTAATAACATCGAGATGAATAATATGATGGAGAATGAGGATAAACGCCACTCTAACACAAATAGTACCATCAATAGCAGCAGAGCAGATAGCAGAGGGTAAAAATATAGATACTCGTATTGCCTTCTAGAGTTTGAAATGATTGAATTTTTTTCCAGTTTATCTATTTTTGAATATATTTTGCCTAGATCATTCAAGCTTTTTACTTGATAAAAATCTCCATCTAGTGAGCTGGCGATTAACTCTAGAGTATTTTTGGAGTAGTCATCTCCGATACCGATGGTGTAGAGTCTCACTCCTTTACTTTTTGCAAGCGATATGGCCTTAGAGAGGGGTAGGGTATCGACTGTATTCAATCCATCTGTAAGCAAGATAGCAATCTTCTCATTGGACTCTTTATCGAAAAGTTTAGAGCTTAAATATATGGCTTCATAGAGTGCTGTATGTCTCTGTCCAGCTACGCCAATCTCTATATGTTTTAGCATCTCTAGCAGTGTTTTTTTATCGCTTGTCATAGGTGAGGCGATATAGGTCTGATCAGCAAAAAGGCTTAGAGATACTCTGTCATCTTGCCTGCGTTTGATGAAGTCGGATATAACCTTCTTGCTTTGTGCGAACCTGTTGTCTTCGAGCATGCTGCTACTGGCATCAAGAATAATTGAAATATCATGTTTTTTTGTGCTACTCTTGTTGCTCGTTTTATCGATGACTGGAGTTGCGAGAGTGAGGGCGAGTAGAGCAATAATGGCAACTCGTAGATATCTATGCCAAGCTACTCCTTTTGTTGTAACTTTTATAAACAGATCATAATTGCTGGCATATATGGACTCTTGCGTGTTTGGAAAAAATTTGAGCAGTATCAAGTATATCAAAAGTACAAGTAGGGCGAGGGGATAAAGTAGATGTATCATGCTACCAAATCTGCCTTTTTAATAGTTCGGCCAGTTGTAGTATGGAGTTTTGGTGTGTATAGATTTTTGTATGTTTTATACCAAGACGTAGAAAATAAGAGTCGAGTCTGTTATCATGTTCACGCATGGCTTTGGTGTATAGCTTGGCACTCTTGTTGCTTATATTTGAGACTTGGGTACGATTTGAGTTTGTATCTTTAAACATATGCGAGCCTCTTGGGCTCAGCTCTTCATCGCTCATGTCTCTGATGATTATAATATTGACGGCATGTCTGCTCGCTATGGTGTCTAGATGCGGAATTTGCAGAAAGTCACCTACGATAAACAGCAGTGAATTTTTGGAAACTACGCTATTGATATGATCCTCTAGTGTCTCTAGTTGAGGATGGTTTCCTAGCAGATCTAAAGATGATAAAATTTCATAGTTTATATTGGCAATATTTTTCTTTTTTGTGTTTGGGAGCTCTCTTTTTATTTTGCTGCCGTGGTAGATTGTGCTTAGCCAGTCATTACGATTCGATACAGCATGAGAGAGTGCTGTTATTACTTCTGTTGCACACTGATGTTTGCTCTTTTGGATTCCGCAGTTCATACTTCCACTAGTGATATAGACGATGCAGATATTGACCTCTTTGCTGTCATGAAATCTATTTGCAGATATGAGACCAGCCTTTGCACTGCTCTTCCAGTTAATATCTCTAATGGAGTGCTCATTGCTGTCATATGGTACGATATCTTTGAATTCACTGCTCTGTCCATTCAGTGCATTTAGATGCTCACCATAGCCAATGGATAGTAGAAATCTATTGCTGTGCTCAATAATCTCATACTCTTGCAAACTTTTCATATTTTTATGGGATATTGATTGTGGATATTATTTTTTTGATAACCATGTCTGTAGTGACACCATCACTGAGTGCTTGGTATTTGAGCACTATCCTGTGTCTTAGTATGTCGTGGGCTACCCTTGTGATATCGTGTGGTGTCACAAACTCTTTGCCATCGAGATAAGCTCTAGCTTTGGATGCCTTGTAGAGATCTATGCTTGCTCTTGGACTGGCTCCATAATCGATATACTGTTCTATCTCTTCGAGGCCATACTTGGCGGGTTCTCTGGTGGCAAATATGATTTTTAGTATGTACTCAGAGAGCTCCTTGTCGATATGTATTTGCTGTACCTGTTTTTGGGAAGCGGATAGATCATCTATGGTCGCTACTTGCTCTATTTTACCAAACGATCGGTTGGCAGATTTTAGCATGATGTCATGCTCTTGCTCCAGAGAGCTATATCCGACATTTACTTTCATCATAAACCTGTCTAGTGATGCAGCTGGCAGTCTGTAGGTGCCGTCTTGATCTACGGGGTTAGAGGTAGCAAGTATCATAAATGGATTTGATAGTTTCATGCTTTCGTCACCTATGGTTACTTGTCTCTCTGCCATGGCTTCGAGTAGGGCAGATTGTGCCTTTGGACTGGCACGATTGATTTCGTCTGCTAAAAGTAGGTTGGTAAAAATGGGGCCTTGTTTGATTTTAAATTTGTTTGTTTTGATATCGAGCATCTCGTGTCCGATGATGTCAGATGGCAACATATCGGCTGTAAACTGTACACGCCCAAATTCCAAGCCGATACTTTTGCATAGCGAGTTGACTGCAGTTGTTTTTGCGACACCCGGAACTCCCTCTAGTAATATATGACCATCAGTGAGTAGACAAATGAGCATGCTATCTATTAGCTCATTTTGACCTATGATTGTTTTTGCTATCTCATTTTTGATGTTTTGTATCATCTATTTCCTTTTTGGTTCTGTTTAGGATTTTAATTGCTATCAATGACAAAACAAGTCCAATTAGGATACCCATAGTGATATGCTCGTCCAAGAATAGTATACTCAACCCTATGGCTGCAGATGGGACAATAAAAATAAATGAGCTCACCTCGCCAGCACCTATTTTTTGTACACCGAGAAAATAAATTGTGTTGGCATATGTAGACCCCAACAGTACAATACTGGCTATATTTATCCAAAATTTAGTATCTGCGTTTATCAAAACATCTCTTAAGTGTGAAAAATCTATAAAAAGTATGGCATCTAAAAGTACGGTTACAATATAGAGATAAAAGGTAAAAACTATGGGCGATAGGCTGGTGGACTTAGAGCTAAGTATTGTAACTATGGGCCAAAGCGTGGCTGCCAATACAAAGTAGAAGTTTTGAATCAGAAATATCTCAGCTGCATCAAATCTCCACACTCCTAGCATTGTCATCACACCTAGAGCACCTAAAATCAGTGCATATGTATCTACTCTGGTTATCTTTTTTATTTTTAAAAATGCCAGCATCACAAATGTGATAATGGGTGCTAGTGAAGTAACAAAGGCTCCTCCTAGCGAAGCGGTTCCATATTTGGTTCCTAGGAAAAAATACTTCATATAGAGTATAAACGCAACAGATGTTATTACAGAGAGAGCAAGGGTTTTTTTGTCGATTTTAAAAGATTCTCGTAGATATGCGATGATAGGTATCATAGTAATGGCCGTGAGAAAAAACCTCAAAAATACCATCTCATACTCGTCGATGTAACCACTGAGAATCTTGGCATTGACCCATGATGCTCCCCAACCCACCATGGCAAGTGCAAGTAAAAAATAGAATACCCTATTTGTTTTTTTCATTCTATGTACTTATGATCTCTGATTCGATATAGATATCTTCTGCGCTTTTGGTGTGCAAGATAGCCATCAAAGATAGTTCATCTATACTGCTTACTCTATCAGGAAGTACAATAGATATGATATCTGCTGGGGCACCCACTTCGAGTCTGCCAGCTAATGAGCCTATTGATTTGGCAGCATCAAGCGTTACTGAACGTATCAATCTGTCAGCCAAAAGTGAGAGGGGGCCTTGGTTATGCAGATATAGGGCTGCTCTAAGCTCATCCCATATATTCAATGTGTAGTTGGAACTCATCCCGTCAGTCGCTATGCTCATAGTAGAGTCCACAAGTTCTTCTATGGGTAGCCTATCGCAACCTAGCAGTCTGTTGGACCTAGGACAATGAGCGATAGAGTGTTTTTTTGATTTTAAATATTCTCGTTGCTCTTTAGTGGTCTGTGTGCAGTGGACAAAATGGGTAGGGTATGTATCGAACTGGTTTATAAATCCATCTACGGTATTGACGGCTTGAGAGGAGCTAAAATACTCCTCAAAGAACTCTTTGAACTCGCCACTATTGTTATCGAGCCACTCTTTTTCAGCTTTTGATTCAAGCAGATGTGCAGATAGTGGATATCCCTTCTCTTTTGCTAGCGAGACGCCTTTTTGGACAAGTATGGGATGGACAGAGTATGGTGAATGTATGGCAACTGCCGGTGCAATTCGGTCACGCTCACACTCCTCTTCGCTCATGGCTACTCTATGTAAAAAATCACCGTACAACACATCTGCAGTTTGTGCACTGGAGCCAATCAATTCATTGTAATAAGTTACTCTTTGTGGTACTTCTCTGCAGACTTCTAGATCAGCACCAAAGCTCGATACTGCACCAAAACTGGTCACACCTGAACGCAACATCTCATCACAGGCATCACGCATACATTGTTTGTCGCTTCGCTCTATGATTTCATCTCTATTTTCTATGACGCTATGGAGCCATGGCATAAAATCTCCATACTTTAGGTTTGTTCTATTGGATGAAAACTCTAGATGCACATGTGTATTGATGAGCCCAGGATATAGTATCGTATGGGGCTTTGTGCGTACAATCTTAGCACTTGGAAATCTGGATATGAGTTTATCTGCCTCTCCTATGGACTCTATGACTTTGCTAAATGCAATAGCTTTACCCTCTAGGTATCCATCTGGTGTATAGATGTAGTCTGCGATTATGATTGTCACGGTTCTCCTTGTGTTGTCGGTATGTGAATAATTATAGTCAAATCAGCTTAATTGATTGGGTTTTGCAAGTGTTAAAATCTGCTTATGCTAGGAGATATGAAAGTGTTTTGTTGATATTGCATGGCATGGTATTTGGATATGGTTGTTATATGGAAAAAATTGTAATCCATTACTTTTCGTAACGCCCAAATAATATATCACAATAAAATCAACATTTATCATGCTATATCCTAAATAAATATGATAGAC
>CAYWGB010000048.1:0-7920 GCA_964457825.1 uncultured Campylobacterales bacterium
ATAGAGTAGTCCTCTACATGCCTATGATACCAGAGGCCGTGTATGCTATGCTGGCTTGTACTAGACTTGGGGCTATACACTCTATCGTATTTGGTGGATTCTCTGCAGAAGCACTCAAAGATCGCATAGATGATGCCGACGCAAAGATAGTAATCACAGCAGATGGAGCATACAGAAAAGGTAAGCCCTATATGCTCAAAAATGTTGTAGACAAAGCTCTAGATATAGGAGCAAAGAGTGTCAAAACTGTGCTGGTTGTCAAGAGAAATAATGAGCCTATAGAGTGGATAGATGGTAGAGACTATTGCTACAATGACATGATAGAGGAGCAGTCTGAAATATGTGATTTTGAGGTGATGGATAGTGAAGATCCACTATTTTTACTCTATACGAGTGGAAGTACCGGTAAGCCAAAAGGTGTACAGCACTCGAGCGCAGGATATATCTTGTGGGCACAGATGACCATGGAGTGGGTTTTTGATATGAAAGATGGTGATGTTTTTTGGTGCACAGCAGACATAGGCTGGATTACTGGACACACCTATAGCGTGTACGGACCACTGGCAGCTGGTGGAACAACAGTCATCTTCGAAGGTGTACCAACATACCCAGATGCCGGACGAGCATGGAAAATGGTACAAGAGCACAACATAACACAGTTTTATACAGCACCAACGGCCATAAGACTACTGCACAAAATGGGTGAAGATGAGCCAAAGAAGTATGACCTATCCGGGCTAAAAGTACTGGGCACAGTCGGAGAGCCTATCGATCCTCCTGCCTGGAAGTGGTATCACCAAGTGGTAGGAGAAGGCAGATGCCCGATAGTAGATACATATTGGCAGACAGAAACTGGAGGTCACATGATAAGCCCACTTCCAGGTGCGACCCCAATCCGGCCAGGATGTGCCACCTTTGCGCTGCCAGGCATCATTGCAGAGGTAATTGAGGCAGATGGAACTCCTACTCCAGTAGGAGAAAAAGGCTTCATGTGCTTTGTCCGTCCTTGGCCAAGTATGATACGAAACATTTGGAATGATCCAGATAGATTCAAAAAAGCATATTTTTCAGATTGCTCTAAAGATGGAAAGCCTGTATATTTCACCGGAGATGGAGCCATGGTAGATGAAGATGGATATATTACTATCACAGGTAGAACTGATGATGTAATCAATGTATCAGGCCACAGAATAGGTACAGCAGAAATAGAGTCAGCTATAAAAAATATAGACAAAATCGCAGTATCTGCCATAGTTGGCAAACCTCACGAGATAAAAGGAGAGGGAATTTTTGCATATATTGTACTCAAGGTCGAGGGTAGCGATAGTGCAGATGAAATCAAGACAGAGGTAAACATGAGACTCAAAGAGGAGATTGGTGCCATAGCCTTGTGTGATGACCTAGTCATAGTACCTGATGTGCCAAAGACAAGAAGTGGTAAAATTATGAGAAGAATACTCAGAAGCATCGCAAAAGGTGAAGAGATTACGCAAGACACCTCCACCCTCGAAGACCCTTCTATCGTAGCGACTATAGAGGAGATAGTGCAAAGAGCATAGCTTCTTGCACCTTGCCATTAAAGAAAATCTGTAAATACTGCTTTGGCACCATAATCAAACATTCTTTGTTTCTCTTCTGGACTATTGACAGTAAATACGCTGACATCTATCCCATTAGAAACCAGTTCATGCATGATATTTCGATTGGCTATCTCCATGTCTATATTGTAGCAATTCGTTCCAAGATCTTCAAGGTATTTAAGCACATTTGATGGATGGTATTTTTCTTGCAGAGCGGCGGTATACAGTTGTGGTGCCATAGAGTGTATCTCTCCAAGATAAGAGTGGTTAAAAGATGAGATTATGACGTTATCTTCCATGCGAAGCAACTCAATAATTGTAACTATTTTAGATACAGCAATATCGTCAAACTCTGTACCTGACATATCTTTAATCTCTATATTTACAGGTGTATTTTGAGAATCTAAGTATTTAAGAGCATCACTTAGAGAAGGTATGGTTTGCACAGACAGTGATGATAGCTCTTCTAAACTAACCAACTTGGAGTCAATGGTTCCGAAGGGGTCTCTATCCATAAACCATGATGACATATCAAGAAAAGATAACTCTTCATATGTATAGTCACCAACTCTGTCTGAGGTCGAAAAATGTGACATTTCTCTGGCATTACTCGTCCTAAACAAGGTATCATCGTGGATTATAATCGGTACGCCATCTTTGCTAAAACTAACATCTAACTCTACAAAATCACATAATCCAATGCTAGCTTCAAAAGCTGAGATTGTATTTTCTGCCCTAATGGATCTATATCCACGATGTGCTGCTATGAGGTTATCATGGGAAAAATTACTCCAAAAACTCAATCTTCGAATCTCCCCTCATCTGCGTAGTACTCTTTTTCGTTCAAATATTCATGCTGATGTATTCTGATAGAGTCACACTCATCTATCTCTACCACGGCATACATAGGCTTTTCTTTGTTAGTAAGGTATTCTAACTTAATGTCTGGCAAGTATGAAACCTGAAAGGCAGTTCCTCTAGTGGAGTGCATCGTGATGCTTTTTTTGTTTGCATTCATAACACGGTGAATATGGCCAAAAAAGATATGTTTTACGCCTGGATACTTCTCTAGCAGTTCCCAAAATATTTTGAATGTCTTAAAGTCAGCCATATTATCCATTTCATGCAAACCACAAGGCACAGGATGATGGTGCATAAATATGTAGATTGATTTGTCTTTGTATGTATCAAGCTTCTCTCGTAACCACTCGAGTCTCTTCGGGCATAGTTCTCCGTATCTTTCACCATCTACCAAAGTGTCCAAAAAGATAAAAATTTTACCCTCTCTCTCAAGTGAATACTGAACAAATTCTCCTGCATCAAACTGTGGAAAATGTGTTAAAAAGTTTTTCCTATTGTCGTGGTTACCCATTATCATATACACAGGTATAGTTTGATCAGATAATATAGATGCAAGCATGCCATATGACTCCCGTGATGATGTGTCCACTAGGTCACCTGTAATGACTATGAACTCTGCATCATGATGATAATTGTTGATACTTTTAAGCGCTTTTTTTAGGCGAAGCGATACGTCCAAACCGTAAAGGTTGCCTCTATCTACACCTAAAATATGGGTATCAGTTAGGTGTATGATTTTCATTTTTTATTTCTGTTTACAAAAAGGCTAATAGCTGCGATAACAGTAATAGCTAGGACTATAACTGCAGATACAGCGTTAAGTACTGGTGTAGAGCTGAATTTAATTCTAGAATAGAGATCAACCGGAAGAGTTGGGTCTGAACCTACCAAGAAAATGGTAGTATTGAAATTTGAAAAACTCATAAGCAGAGCAACTACAAATGCACCTATAATTGCAGGCTTGAGAAATGGAATCGTCACGTACCTGATAGACTCTAGTCTGGTTGCTTTAAGACTTAAGGCTGCCTCCTCCAGAGTATGATCAAACTTTTTTAGTCTCGCGCTTACTAGTAGCATAACATAAGTAGCACCAAATGAGAACTGACCGACAACAACCAGCCAAAATCCTGGACTAAACACCTCGGCATCTATTCCAAATTTTTCCTCTAGTACTCCTCCTATAAATGTAGAGCTTAACAGGATGGATATACCCAAAATTACTCCGGGTATTATCAGAGGGGCGATTGCAAAGAAGTATAAGATATTTTTAAACCTAAATTTTTCTTCAAAGAGAAGAGCCGCCATGGTTCCTATCAGTGTCGATAGTGTCGCCATTGTCAAAGCAGTTAAGAGACTTATCCATACACTATCAAGGAGCTGCTCATCATGAAATAACCCTACTCTTTGGTCCGTGTTGGCAAAAAACCAATCTATCGTGAAGCCATTCCAAGGCAAGGCGATAAAATCAGAATCATTAAATGCCAAAATAACAACAGCAACAAGCGGCAAAAGCAAAAATGTATAAAATGCTAACGTATAGAGTCGATATGCTACTCTATATCTGATAGAACTAGGTAGTGATCGTATCATTGTCCAACCTTTTCAAGTTTTTGCCCAGAGAGCTTGAGTGCCATCCAGATGATACCAGAGGAGAGCATCAACAACAAGAATCCAAATGCAGCACCTTCGTTCCAATTGAATGTCGAAAGAAACTGGTTGTAAATCTGCTCTGTAAACCACAGTGAGCTCTTGCCACCCAAAATATTAGGAGCTACATAGTCACCTATAACAAGCATAAATACTATAATAGCTCCATTTGTAATACCTGGCATAGCATGAGGTATGATAATTCGTCTAAATATGGTAAATTTAGAAGCACCAAGGTCACTAGCTGCCTCTATCATCGAATCATCTAAACTCTCAAGGGTACTCATAACCGGAACTATCATAAAAAGCATCGACATATATAAGAGGCCAATTATCATGCTGAAATTTGTATATAGCATCTGTATTGGTTTATCTATGATACCTAGCCATATCAAGGTTTCATTGATAGCACCATGGTCGCCCAACACTATAACCCAGCCGTATATCGTAACAAGCTCACCTACCCACAGTGGCACCAGAAGCAGTAGAGTCAAAAACGGTGCGTACTTTCTGGAAACCACTTTTGTCAGATAGAAAGCGATAGGAAAAGTGACCACAAATGCCAACAATGTAACACCAATGGCGTAAGCAGCAGTATTCAGAAACGTTAGCCAATATATTTTTTCCTTGAAAAAAGTTGTATAGTTTTCCAAAGAAAACACAAGTTGCCCAGCATCATTTTCGGCTTTAAATGAACTAAGCAGTAGGTCCATGTGCGGTATGATTATCAGAAAAACCAACCAAATCAGGACAGGTACAACCAGAAAGTAGAATGCTTTGTTGCTACCCTTCATACCTACTCCTCGTAACATTTTATATTATCATATGTTACGCCTACTCTGATAATATCATTCTCTTTGAGCATATCATATTTGGCATTTTGAGGAAGCGAGATTAACACCTCTTTTGTACCATCAATATCTACGGACATCTTTGTATTGGAGCCGTCAAATAGTATGGTTTTGATACGAACATCAAATATATTCATATCTAGAACATCATCTGCTGGATCGAGGATAAATGCCTCTGGGCGTATATACATGATGACAGGGTCAAAGGTCAAGTTGGGCTTGGTAATAATCCATCCTCTTTTGGTAGTGATAGTGTCGCCTTCATGTTTGACTATTTCGAACCTATTATTTTCACCGACAAAACCAGCTACAAAAGCTGTCTTGGGATTTTTATACAGATTTTGTGGAGTATCAATCTGCTCTAGACGGCCCTTGTTCATGACGGCCACTTTGTCACTCATCACAAGAGCTTCAGATTGGTCGTGTGTTATATATATGAAAGTTGTACCTATCTCTTTTTGGAGAAGTTTCAATTCGACCTTCATATGCTCTCTAAGTTTTCTATCCAGAGCCCCTAATGGTTCATCAAGCAAAAGAATAGATGGTCGCATCACTAGGCTTCTGGCTATAGCAACTCTCTGTCTCTGTCCGCCTGAAAGCTCGGTGACTTTTTTCTTTTCAAATCCCTCTAATCCCACACGATGGAGCATATCGGTAACCATTTGTTTAACTTCATTTTTAGGCAATTTCTTTCTCTTAAGTCCAAAAGCTACATTTTCATAGACATTCATCATAGGAAACAGTGCCAAGGACTGAAATACTATATTTACAGGCCTATCTTCTGGAGAAACACTGTTCATGCTTTTGCCATGTATAAGTATCTCGCCACTTGTCTGCCTCAAGAAACCAGATATCATACGCAAAAGTGTAGTCTTGCCACACCCAGATGGACCAAGAATAGAGAAGAATCCCCCCTCCTCTACAAAGAAATTGACATCTTTGACTGCTGTAAAATCAGGAAACTCTTTTGTTAAATCTTTTATCTCTAGTATCTTATCCATACTTGCTCCTAAAAAGTTATAAGAAGATTTTAATTATTTTGCTTAAAGCCTTATTATCTCTTCTTGCAACCAAGAGTAGCTCTTGGTTGATGCATTGTCTTAATTAGCTGCTTTGATTTTTTCTAATGCTTTTGATTCAATAGCCTCAAATCCATCTGGAACCGGTGGATGCCATTTGATATTATCGATATCAGCCTTTGTGAATGATCTTGTAAAGTTATCCTTTATCTCTTTGCTAAGAAACTTCTCAGCTCCTTGTGAAGCTGTACCATAGCCCTCTTTGTTTGTAAAGAATGCTGCGTTTTCTGGCTTGAGCATAAAGTTTATAAACTTGTACGCGCCTTCTATATTTTTTGATTTTGCAGGAATTGCATATGTATCTATCCATCCTAAAGCTCCACTTTTTGGTGCAACAAAATCTATATCCGGATTATCTTTATGAAGTGACCACCCTTTTCCATCCCAGCCAGACTCCACTATGACATCTCCACTTTTTGCGAGAGCCACCTGTGTATCTCCACTAGTCCAATAGGTCTTGACCATTTTTTTAGAATCGATTAACTTTTTTGTTACCTCGTCAATGAGGGCTTGGTATGCTTTTTTGTCATTATATAGCGCAAATGGATCTTTACCCATTCCAAATGCTGCACCTATAAGTATAGGTCTTTTAAGTCTATAGGATATCTTACCAGCATACTCTGGATTCCATAAGTCTGACCAATCCCCTGCTTTTGGAGCCAGTTTCTTATTGATAATAAGCCCTGTTGTGCCATAGCAAAATGGCACAGCATATCCTTTGCCATCTACTGCTGTATTTTTCTTGACAGCATCTAGCATAGATGATACTAGCTGTTTTGTATCAACTTTTGAATAATCAATGGCTTGATAGATAGGAAATTTCTTTTGGACGAAGCTTATTCTGTCTTGACTTGGCTGAGCCAAATCAAAACCTCCACCTCGTGTAGCTCTTAGTTTGGCAATCATCTCTTCGTTATTACTATATGTTATCTTGAGCTTAATGCCTGTCTCTTTTTCGAACTTTTTAACCAGCTCGGGCGGAGTGTAGCCTTTCCATGTAATCAATCTGAGCGTTTCGCCAGCCAAGAGCAAACCTGATGTCAACGATAGTGCCATGGCACCAATTAGAATCTTTTTCATCTACTTCCTTTGTTGTGTTTTTATACAACAGTGTTGTATATGATATCAGTATATTATCTTTTTATTATATATTGACTACTTCTGTATCCATATTAGTATACGAATCAAAAAAGTGTAACCATTTGACTCTCTTAACTCCAATATTGCTACGCAGTATCAGCTATCAATCCCTATGCATACTCTACTGACACATGAACTCACTATATCCCGGCAAATTTACGGTCAAATAAGGGCAAAAATGAGTAAAAAGTAGTATAGTTTAGGAACAATTATATTTTACTCCAAGGAGACCCATTGAATACAATAGACCTCAACAATCTATTTACACAAAAAACTACAGATTTCACCACTGATGATATTTTTGATGTTGCTGTGATTGGTGCAGGTATTGTAGGGTGTGCTATATTCAAAGAGTTTTGTGAACAGGGTGCAAAAACAGTACTAGTGGAAAAAGAAAACGATATCCTAGAAGGTGCCAGCAAAGGAAATAGTGCCATTTTGCATACAGGCTTTGATGCTCCACCTGAGTCACTTGAGCTCGAGTGTGTCAAGCGTGGCTACGAGGAGTATATGTCCATTAAGGACGAGATGAACTTGCAACTAAAGCCGACAAAGGCCATGGTGGTCGCATGGAGTGATGAGCAGTCAGACAAATTGGAGTCTATATTGCAAAAGGGGCTCAACAATGGTGTAAGCGAACTCGAGATGATTGGTGCAGACACGATATCCAAGATGGAGCCAAATCTCTCTAGTGATGCAAAGGCTGCGATTGTGGTTCATGGTGAATCGGTCATAGATGCATGGAGTGCACCTCTTGCGTAT
>CAYWGB010000049.1:0-7705 GCA_964457825.1 uncultured Campylobacterales bacterium
TGTCCCTCAAAATAGACTATTTCGGTAGGAGAGCCGGTCTTATTTATAAAATCTACCATATTGTGCCTTTTTAGAGTTAAAATAATTCTACCATATTTATGTTTTATAAACCGCCTTAAACCATATCCATAGTAAAATGCAAACAAGCTATAAAACCAACAATAGATACAACAAGAAGGATAAAAATATGGATTCAAGACACTACTACAATCCGCAAGGTGAAGAGATACTAGACGAGAAGATATTTGGAGGCACTCCTAGTGGGTTCGTTGACTTCAATAGATCGAAATATAAATGGGATGCCAACATCTATGACTTAATGAATGCCAATACATGGTTTCCTTCTGAGGTGAATACCTCTGCAGAAAAGAAAACCTTTGACTCTCTTACTGATAATGAAAAATCTATCTACAAGATGACTTTTGCGCAACTGAGCTTTAACGACAGCGCCCAAGAAGAGTACCTGAGTGATTTTAGGCAACTAGTCAACAATAGACTGCTCAAGTCAGTAATCACCCTACAAATGATGCAAGAGGTCAATCACTCCAAAAGCTATGCAGTTTTACTGGATGCAGCTGGCAACTCAGAAGAGGTCTTTAATCTATATAAACACAATAATGCACTAAATATGAAAAATCAAAGAATAGCTGAGCAGTTTGCAAAACATATACAGGGCAACACATCTGATAAACTACTCACAAGTGCTATGGCGAGCGTCAACCTAGAGGGGATCTACTTTTTGCTGGGATTTAGTTACATATATGTTCTTGGTGACAAGATCCCAGGCGCTAGAGATATGATTAAATTTATTGCTAGAGATGAGCTTAATACTCACCTTCCTCTGTTTGCTAACATTTTCAAAACAATACAAAAAGAGAACAACATTGATCACACCACCATAGATATCGCATACAAAATGATTGAAGAAGCTGTTGATATAGAGCTAGAATATGGGAGCTATTTGCTGGATACATACCCTATCATGGGTGTCACAAAAGAGTTGATGGAAAAAACAGTTCATAACTATGCAAATGAAAGACTCAGGCGCATTGGTCTAGATCCAATATTCTCTGAATCCAGCACTACATATCTGCAAAAATTGGTATCAAAACATCAAAATATGAATGAAGTTAAAAGTAATTTCTTTGAAAGTAATGTATCGAATTATGCAAAATCCAGCATAGACTTGGATGATTTCTAATCAGGGTCTTTTAGCCTGCTAGGTTCTCACCTAGCAGATTGCTCTACGCTATAGATTTGACTTTTATTTTTTGTAAAATATAAACCAATGCATATAATGCAAAGCCTATAACATAAGAGACATACTCAGATCCGTACGCTAATTTATCACTCATAATATTTGGTATGAGCATAAATGGCACCACTAAAAGTAGCAATATTCGCTCTATTATATTTGTCTTTGTCAGCATCCAGCTCTGAGTCGCAGATGAGAAAGCAAACATTCCTGCAGCAGCCGTAATGAAAATCAATCCAATCTCCAATGGATTAGTGATCCATTGCCACAATGCAGGGTTATTTGGGTCTGCTTTATCTACACCTTCAATAAGCAATAGCTTATTGTTGAAGAAGAATGCAAATGGCAATATCGCTGTTCTGATATCGTATGCGAAACCTTGCAATCCAGTACGTATGGGGTCACTTTTGGCGATACCTGCGGCGGCATACGCCGCCATTCCCACGGGAGGTGTATCATCTGCCAAGATACCAAAATAGAACACAAACAAGTGCGCTGCAATTGCAGGTATCAGGTATCCCAGATCACCAGCTAATGACATTATGACTGGGGCAGTAAGTGCCGCCATGACAATGTAGTTGGCCGTTGTTGGTAACCCCATCCCTAATATCAATGATACAACAGCTGTTAATAATAATACAGCCAATATATATCCACCAGACAACTCTTCGATTACCTCTGCCAAGATTAGTCCTATTCCAGTCAATGTAACAGACCCAACAACGATGCCAGCCACACCAGTTGCAATGGCGATAGGTACCATATTTTTGGCTCCATTAATCATCCCCTCGCCAATATCTCTAAAACCTTCCATAAAAACGCTAGAGGTGATATCTCTGCCTTCGAGGTATGCATATGCAGGTCTTTGCAATACCATAATTAGCATCATAAAGAATATAGCATTGAAGGCCGCCATTTGAGGTGATTGCCTTAACACTATTAGCGTATACATTAAAAAGAATATAGGTATGATATAGTGGATACCACTCTTGAATACCTTATATGCATTTTGGAGTTTTGAAGGATCTTCACCTTTGATACCAAGCTTTTTAGCTTCTAAATGCACTATGTAAAACAGTGCAAAATAGCTCACAAATGCTGGTATTACTGCTGCCATTATGACGTCAGTGTAGGCCAACCCTAAAAATTCAGCGATAATGAATGCTGCTGCCCCCATGATTGGAGGCATTAGCTGACCATTAGTGGAAGCTGCAACCTCTACAGAAGCAGCCTTGTATCCAGGAAATCCTAGCTTTTTCATCAATGGTATCGTAAACGTACCTGTGGTCACTGTATTAGCTATAGAGGAGCCTGAGATAATCCCCATCATTCCTGATGCGGCTACAGAGGCTTTGGCTGGTCCTCCATCATATTTGCCAAGCAGTGAATACGCTAAATCTATAAAGTATTTACCTGCACCAGCTCTCTCAAGAAGAGCACCAAAAAGTACGAATAAAAATACATAACCAGAACTTACACCTAGCGGCACACCAAAGATGCCCTCTGTTGTAAGATACATCTGACCTGTTATCTTACTGATACTAGCACCCTTGTGGGCTATTAAGTCCGGCATATATTGACCTAGGTAGTCATACAGCATAAATATAGCGGCTATAATAGGTAGTGCCATTCCCAAAGTTCTTCTCGCAGCTTTAAGTAGCAAGAATATTGTCATGACACCCATTGCAACATCAAGATGAGACCAAGCCCCACTTCTTGCATTTAGCGCATCATAGCTATACCATATATAAAGTGCTCCTACAACTGCACTAATCGCAATAGGAAAGTTGTACCAAGGTATGCTGGTCATAGTTTTTTGATTTCTAAACATAGGATACATTGCAAACGATAATGCCAATGCAAATGCCAAGTGGAAAGATCTTACGAAAACTGTATTAACAGGAACGATAACAACATAAAGCTGATAGAGAGACCACGCAAAAGCGATCCCTGCAATCATCCAGTATTGCCATGTCCCCTCCTTGAGGTTTCTCTGCCCCTCAAGTTCTTCTATTAGAGCTTCATCATTTTTTGACTGCTCTTTTGAATCAATCTCATTCATTGAAGCCTCCTTTCTGGGATATGTTTGATTACTTTATAAGTCCTGCATCTTTAAATACTTTTGTAGCACCTGGATGCTGTGGTATTGCAAGTCCATCAAGTAGTGACTCTTTTGTGATTGTCTTATATGCTGGGTGAAGCTTTTTGAAATCTTCAAAATTGTCCAAAATTGTTTTTGTAAGTGCAGCAACAACTTTATCACTAGTGCTATCTTTTGTGACCAAAACAGCTTTTACACCAATACTTGGAGTGTCATGCTCTACACCTTTGTAGAAACTACCAGAGATTACACCTTTTGCATAGTATGAGTATTTTTTGACTAGCTCGTCTATTGGGGCACCATCTATTGGAACAAGGTCAATATCTACAGAGTTAGCAGAGTCTTTGATGTTTGCAGTTGGATGACCAAAAACACCAAAGTATCCATCTATTTTGTTATCTTTTAGCATCGTTGGGCCTTCACTAGACTTTAGCTCGTTTGCCAATGCTAAATCACTTGTCTTGATCCCAAATGCATCCAATACAATCTCTGTAGTCATTCTAGTACCAGAACCAGCTACATCAATATTGACTTTTTTACCTTTGATATCTGTTAGTTTTTTAATCCCAGATTTTTTATTGACAACAAAAGCTAGCAATTCAGGATAGATGGCAATTACAGATCTCAACCCCTTTACGGCTTTGTCCTTAAATTTGCCTTCACCATTGTATGCTTGATAGATTGTATCACTCTGAGCTATACCAAAATCAAGCTCACCGGCATTGATAGTATTTACATTATAAACAGATCCACCAGTAGACTCCACTGAACATCTGATTCCAGTCTCTTTTTTCTGCTTATTCATCATACGACAAATAGCACCACCTGTTGGATAATAAGTACCCGTAACTCCACCTGTGCCAATTGTTATAAATTCTGTTGCACTAGCGGCACCTCCAAATAATACTGCAGCAGTCAAAGCTGATTTTACTATATTTGATTTTTTCATTTTACTCTCCTTGTTTGAGCATAGTTTTTAGTTACTTGCCGTATTATATAGATACAGCAAGTACTAATGCGATAATATAGTTTTTAAGATTAAGGGGAGTCGTGAGATTAGAAATGTTTTTTAATTTCTAATCTTTTATTTCAATTCTTCACACTCTTGATGGTCGATAGATAAGTTATCGGACATAAATGGTTTTTGTTTTGGGGATTTATATAGCTTATCAATATACTCCCCAATAGCACGTTCTGTACTTTTGAGCATATCTATACTTTTATTATTAACAACTCCATCTATAGTCGCAGGAACTGCCAGTAGACTATCCGCAGTATCCAAGATAAATTCTGCATTTTTCACATCAGCTTTGCTGTTGTCGTGTAGACCAGCATACTCATGTGTATTTTCAAGATGTATAGCTCTCTCTATTTTCGCTTTGAGCTCTGCTAACAATATGTTCAAGCGTGCGATAGTACTATCAAGATTTTCAACATGCTTCTTGATTTTTGAGACCTCTTTCACCTCTTTCTCTTTCTCTTCTAGGTAGGTTAAGGTATCTTTTTCTACTTTTTTGGCCTTTCTGAGGTTTGAAAAAGATCTGAATGTTTTTACGATAATAAATACCAATACCATAACAGCCAGTACTAAACCAGAGACAATAAGTGCCCCCATTTCGCTACTAGGAGTCAATCCAACAAATGCAGAACTCCACTCAAGCATTTTAGATAGATTCTCAAGAGTTGGTTGTTGTAGGGGCATATCTAGTCCAGTCGAAACAAACTTGTACCACCATGCGAGGATACCAGCTCCACCAAGAAGCGACCATGTAAATGCCCAAAACAGTCCTCTTTTGAGGTTTGGAAAATTAATTTCTTGAACATTGATCAATTCAATATTTTCACTTCCATGCCCCTGTTTACTACTCTTCTCTATCCCCAAGGTACTAAATATTTTTCTCAGAGGATCAATCTGCATAGAGATTAGTTTTCCTCTCTTGTTTCTATAGCTAGCAATCAGCTCTTTGGTTGTATATTTCTCTTGTATAGCAGCACTGCTGATCTTGTTTGACTCGTATATGGCCTTTCTTAATTTTTGCTCTGCATTGCCTTGCAGTCCAATCCTTGGAGCATCTACCTCGATACGCTCAGCCAATGACATGTTGTCATATGAAACACTCATTTCATCCATATAATTCTCCTTTAAATGTATTATACTCAACATTTGCACAAAAAACAGCAATCATAGCATCAACAATTGTAAAATCAATATCACTTTTCATTTAACCGGCATCTGCTTTTTTTAGATATAATCCTACTCTAAAAAATCAAATCAGAACCAACTAGGAATAAAATGGATTCAATAATATATATTCTAATTGCATTTTTTGCACTATCCATGCTTGTGTTTGTGCATGAATTAGGACATTATGTTGCCGCTAAAAGTTTTGGAATTAAAGTTGAAAGATTCAGCATAGGCTTTGGCAAGATAATAAAACAAGTAGAGTGTTGCGGCACACAGTGGGCTTTTTCTATCATACCTCTAGGTGGATATATCAAAATGAAAGGACAAGAAGATAATAATCCAAACGCAGTGAGCTCTGCTGATGATAGCTATAATAGTAAAAAGCCATGGAAGAGAATCATTATACTTTTGGCTGGACCTATGGCAAACTTCTTTTTGGCTTTTTTTGTCTATGTGGCTTTGGCTCTAGGATCTGCGCCGGTTAGTATAGCAACAGATTATTTACCACCCATAGTAACAAAAATAACCCCAAATTCTCCTGCCAGCAAAGCTGGCCTTGAGAGTAATGATACGATACTATCCATCAACGGTACCCCGGTCACTTACTGGTACGAAATAGGCAACGAAATTCAATCCAGTAAAGTCAATCCAAAGCTTTTGATTTTGAGGGATGGCAGGAGACTTACCATAGAAATATCACCCACCACAATCACAGAGAAGAATAATTTCAATGAACGTGTTCAAAGACGTATCATAGGAATAAGTACAACGATAAATCCCAAGGAGACTATTGAATTTACGCCGATCCAATCACTGAAATATGCATGGCATGAAACCATTAAAGGATCTAGGCTCATTGGTAAAGGAGTTCAAAAAATCTCAACTGGTGAGATTAGTTCAAAAGAGGTTGGTGGTGCCATCAGTATTTTTGATATCATAATGAAATATTCTCAGTTAGGAATAGCTTATCTGCTATATATTATGGCTATTATGTCCATAAACCTAGGTATCATGAATCTGTTGCCTATTCCTGCACTTGATGGTGGTCATATAGTTTTCAATCTCTATGAGATGATTTTCAGAAAACGACCAAGTGATCAGATAACATATCTTATCACTATGCTAGGATGGCTATTTTTACTTGGCCTTATGGGCCTAGGACTTTTTAACGATATCACAAGAATATGGGGGTAATAATATCATGACCAATACAAAAGAAGATTTAAGGGCTAGACTTGATAATGTCATATGGAATATAGAGAGAGCTAGACTCTCTGTAAGTGAACACCTGATAGTCAATTTAGTTGCAGTAGGCAAATATACCACTACTGCTGATATATCTATGCTCTATTCGCTCGGACAACGAGCCTTTGGAGAAAATCAAGTTCAGCAACTCAAATCAAGAGCGCTGGAGCTAGAAAACCTTCCGCTAGAGTGGCACTTCATAGGCTCATTACAAAAAAATAAAATTAACAATCTCATAGATCTATCTCCATCACTAATGCACTCTTTAGATTCCCTCTCTCTGGCTGAAGAACTGGATAAAAAACTAAAGAGCAAGAACAAGACTATGAAATGCCTCTTGCAGATTAATTCATCATATGAAGAGAGTAAATCAGGAGTATCTCCCGAATCGGCCATAGATATTTATCAGCAGATCAAAGAGTCATGCCACAATATTAACCTACAAGGAATCATGACCATAGGCGCACACACGACAGAGAGCAAACTGGTTCAAAAAAGCTTCGAGACAGCCCATGATATATATCAAAAACTACAAGCAGATGGTGCTGCTATATGCTCCATGGGGATGAGTAGTGACTATGAATTGGCGATAAGATGTGGGTCAAATTTGATTAGAGTTGGATCAAAGATTTTTAATTAAAAAAGAGAGGGTCTAACATAAAAGAGCAATAGCACAAACAGTGCTATTGTCCCAACAATATTTTATCTACAGCTCTTCAGCATGCTTACCAAGATACTCTGCTACACCAGCAGTATCAGGCTTCATTGCCTCATCACCTTTTACCCAGCCAGCAGGACAAACTTCTCCATGCTCATTAGTATATAGCATAGTATCTACCATTCTTACCATCTCATCGATATTTCTACCAAGTGGCAAGTCATTGATAACTGCATGTCTGATAGTACCATCGGCATCTAA
>CAYWGB010000050.1:0-7690 GCA_964457825.1 uncultured Campylobacterales bacterium
AAATAGGTGCCAAGCATTATCTCTGCTTGAACTTGCCCCTTATCGGGGGAATAGCTTGTTTAGTTGCTGCTTCTTATGCTATGCACTCTTTAATAGTTTTTGCATCAACTTTATCAACATATTTTGGTGAATTCATCTTTCTGTGATGAGCCCCATCGACTTTTGTGAGGATGTGGCTTCTGTAAGCCGTACCTCTTTTAATCTTGCCGCTTTTTTTGATCTTAAAGCGCTTTACAGCACCTTTTACACTTTTCATTTTTGGCATTTGGCGTCTCCTTTAATTTATTTCCCTGCATATAGAAATAGGGGTCGATATTATACCCGTTTTGTTTTAAAGTTGATCAAGCTCGCCATAGAAGGCCTATATTTGTCACTTCAATATCACGTTTTTTTGGTTTAATACTAAAAGACTCTATCTCATAATTGTCAATATCATATTTTAAAGATATATCATCCAACTTTTCATCGAGTTCATCTGCCAAGTCATATATTTTATCCTCAATCTCTTGTGCTTTTGCCTCTGCTCTGCTGACATCACCACGCTCTTTAAGTGCTCTGCTTCCTCGACTAACGGTTGTACCTAATTTGGTTGCTGTTGTTTTGCCAAATAGGGCACCCAGTATCGAGACACCAACATTGAGCATGGAGCTTAGCTGATCCCCCTTTTCTTTCTCTATTCGCTCATTGGCTCTCTTCATCTGATCTTGCAGTCGACTTTCTTTTTTATCGTACTTCTCTTTGAGTTTTTCTATCTCTTCCTCTTTTTTATCATCTAGGAGACTTTGGACTTGGACTTTAAAGTCTCCTATGCTCATTCCTAGTTCCGATTCTGTACGTAGAGCCTTGCATCTGTAGAGTTGTAGTGAACTTTTTTGATAGATATGGTCTTTGAGATCAGATTGTGCATTTTTGAGTCCGGTATCACTGGATATACACTCCGAAACGGGAGCAAAACTAGCATCTTTTGGCTGATTCTGTGGCAAGAATGTAAAATCAAGCTCATCAATCTTGGCATCAGACCAATCTACTGATCTAATCTCTTGTGTGTTTAAATACCAAAACTGCTCTTTGGTTTCGTCTATTCCACGTTTTTGATCGAAATAGTATACTTCGCTTTTGGCGACGAGATAAGGATGGTATTTGCCATTGCCAATTGAATCAAACTCATAATACTGCTCTATGCTAGAGTCAAGAGTGTTAACCTTGCTATATTCACTGTCAACATTTTCTTTTTTAGTGGCGAAACTTAATTTGCTTTTTTGCTCGCTCATTAATGCTGATATATCATCACGTTTTAGTGGCCCCTTTAGATAACTAAGTGCCCATCTAGTACCAAATAATCTGATATCTTCTAAATAGACAGACTTCAGGAAGAAAGTCCTCTTTTTTAGATTTGCTATGATATTTTCTATCTCTTTTTTATCAAAAGAGGAGTCTACTTTGCCACCAAGTCCATCAATTACTTTTTCTATATCTTGTTTGGTTTGCAGTCTACCTATGAACCATGTGCCTATGTTGGATAGGCCCTTGTAGTCTAAATCTACAGGGTTTTGAGTACTCAATACTACACCCACGCCATACGCTCTGGCTTGTTTTAACAAAGTGAGCATAGGCTCTTTAGACGGGGGATTTTTTGTAGGTGGGAAAAATCCAAATATCTCATCCATATAGAGTAGTGTCTTTAGGTGGTTGCTGCCACTCTGTAGCCTCATCCAGGCAATATATCTGTTTAGTAACAGTGTGACAAAAAACATTCTTTCATCATCGTTGAGGTGTGCTATATTAAATATGGCAACCTTGGCCTTGCCATCCTCGTCATATAGCAATTTTTGGATATCTAGAGGCTCACCAATTAGCCAGTTTTGAAAATTAGGTGACGCAATAATGGCATTAAATTTTGTAGCAAAAGCGAAACGTTGCTTGTCGGGATAAAAACTATCAAGGGTTAATACTCCAATTTTGTCAAATGGTGGATTGACAATACGCCCAACCAACTCCTCTAGACTTAAACTTTTTCCATTTTTCCATGCATCAGAAAGAATTTGACTAAGAAGTACATACTCTTTTGAATCAAGGGGATCGGCATCGATTCCCACAAGAGAGAGAAGCCCCATTGCTGAACTTTTTAGATATGATTCGTAGTTCTCACTATCATCCATTATTTTCTTTTCAGGCACTCTTAGAGAACCCATTAGATCTATAGGAATTCCGGCACTACTGCCTGGCGTATAGATACTTTTTTTTACCTTTTCTAAATTAGCTACCCTTGCTGTATCTTGACCATCATTTATAATACCATTTTTCCAAAATGTAGAGATCTCCTCTGCATACTCTTTTACATCTTTGCCTTTTGAGTCGGCATCATCTTTGACCCATGAAACAAAGCTGGATGGTTTAAATTCTGAATCTATTAATAATAAGTCTCCCATGTCACCTTTTGGATCTATAACTATAGATGGAATATTGTCAATGGCTGCCTCTTCAATGATATTAATGCCCAGTCCAGTTTTTCCAGAACCGGTCATTCCTATGATTGCGGCGTGTGTTGTGAAGTTTTTATTTTTAAGAAGAGTTAGTGTCTCTGTAGGCTCAAAATCATCTCTGTTAACATCTTTTCCCAGATAAAAAAGTCCAGCTTTTTCATATATCTCTTTCATATTATACTCCTTTTACATCGTGGTGTTTGTTTCATTTTGTTTTTGTTTTGAGTTATTGGTATCGTTTTTAATTGTTCTGGGCTTTGGTTTTGGCTTAGGCTTCTTTGGCTTTGGTTTTTTAGGCTTTTCTATACCACGTACTACAAATGTATACGGCTCCTCCCCAACTATTTGTAATACTACAAGCGTCTTATCTAATTTTCTAGTCACACTGAAAATTTTTACGCCTTTAGCTATCAAATCGGCTTCGACTTTTTTACTACTTCTGATAGGTAGCTTGAAGTCGTTTCCTTCTATTCTCATAAGGGTGTCATCGTTCTTGCCAACAAGCCAACAGACTTTTGCTTTGGATAGTCCATATAGGGAGTTTGAAGTTTCATCTATACAAAATGGCCCCATTTTTGCTTTTTGCATTATGAAAACACCATTGCTCCTGAGAATATCATTATATAAAATCATAATCATTTTATCTGTAGCAATGGTTTTATCTAAAAATTGATGAACTTTTTTATTGGAAATTCTCTGTATCGACATGGATTTATACAGAGCTAGCATTACTAGAGATAGTAATGCAATTGAGATAAGAACCTCAATGAGTGTAAATGCTTTTCGCCTAGTCATTACCCATCCATGAGGCCGACTCTAATCCCCTCTTCGTAGCTTGTGTCGCCTCGCTCTATCATCTCTGCAAGTCTATCTGCGATAGTCTTCATTCCACTCTTTTTCATAGCTTCTCGTATTTCATTATCATTCATTCCCTTGGCTATCATATCTTGAACGGCAGGTGTAATTAAAAATAGCTCTCCTACAGCTTGACGGCCTTTGTAGCCAGTAAAGTCACACTTCGTGCACCCTATGGCTGTATAATATGTGGCATCAGTTCTGAGGTGATTTTCAGCTAATACCTCTTTGTCTAAATCTATTTTACTTTTACACTCTGGACATAATTTTCTAGCAAGTCTTTGAGCTAGTACACCCAATAATGTGGATGAGAGTAGATAATCTTCAATACCCATATCCATAAGTCTTGAGAGTGATGATGTGGCATCATTGGTGTGCAAGGTCGACAGCATAAGGTGACCAGTTAAAGAGGCTTGAATGGAAATTTTTGCTGTCTCTTGATCCCGAATCTCTCCGACCATTACGACATCTGGATCCTGTCGTAAAATTGATCTAAGACCAGATGCAAATGTTAGACCTACTTTTTCATTGACTTGTATTTGGCTAATCTCTCCTGTGTTGTATTCTACTGGGTCTTCGACAGTGATGACATTCTTATCAGGTGATGCAATGTGCTGCAAGAATGAGTGCAGAGTTGTCGACTTACCTGAACCGGTTGGTCCCGTGACTAGTATCATACCATGGGAGTGGTTTAATAGCTTGTAAAAATCATCTGTTAATTCTGCAGGAAAGCCTAGATTTGCGAGAGACGGTATGCTGTCACTTTGCATCAAGATTCTCATAACAACTCGCTCACCATAGTATGTTGGCAATATTGATACACGAATATCTAGTGTTTTTCCAGATATTGTTACTTGAGTTCTGCCGTCTTGTGGCACTCTTTTTTCTGAGATATCAAGATTTGATATAACTTTGATACGGTTGATTACAAGAGTGATTATGTTTTTGTCAAGATCCAAATGTTTCTTCAAGGCACCATCTATTCTGAGTCTTACTTCGCCTTTGCGTTCTTTAGACTCGATGTGAATATCACTCGCACCTTTTTGAATAGCTTGGAAAAATAGAGAGTTGACAAGCTTTACTACGGGGGCTGATTCTTCATTTGATAATAAATCTTGTGAATTTTGAATAAATTCCAGTAAGTCAGATTCTGCTTCAAATAGCTCTTCTGAATCTGTATCCATCTGTTCAAAATCACTACTTGTTTGCATCTCGAGAAATTTGTTACGGAGCCTGTCGTAGCTCTCGTCATCCAAAATATAGACTGGATATTGTAGATTTTGTCTAGAGAGATGATTTAGTGCATCCGCAAGAGCATCCTCTTTGCTTATGCCAACTTCCTTGCCGTCTATGACAGTAAAAAGTAGCGAGTGTTTAATTGCTAGTTTATGATCGATATCCTCTTTCCAGAGAGGATCCAAGTTTACATTTTCTAAAAAAGGAAATTTCATTTTCTTTCCTTAGTACAAATCGCTATTGTTTGGCTGTTGGGTTATTTTTTCTTTTGTTTTTGATCTGAATTTATCAAAGAATGAACCATCTTGATCTTTTTCCCTTGGCTGAACAGCAACTGGATTACTTTTTGGTTGCCTGAAGTTATCAAATATACCGCTGTTTCTTCTTTTGTGATTGGTTCTGCTCTTAAGATGTCTTCTTACTATATTGCTATATTGATCTTCTAGACTATCTAGGTCGGCCAGTGCAGATTTGAGCTTAACTAAATCAGAGCTTTTTTTGACTATATACGGTGTTACATATATTACAACATTGACGTTATCTTTAGCTTTTGTCGAAGATGAGAACAGTGAATTGAGTAGTGGCACGTCACTAAACATATCTCCAAGGCCAGGGATGGAAGCTTTGCTTACTCCTGAAGAGTTCTTGATGAGTCCACCCATGATAATCGTGTCACCATTTCTAACTATAGCGTTAGTGTTGACTTTTCTTTTGGTTGTGTTTGGTCTGTCTGATGAATTTGAAGTGCCAGGCACGATGTCTTCAATTATTGCAGAGATGGTTAAGTTTACTTTGTCATTACTTGAGAGTCTTGGTTTGACCTTAAGTGTTATACCGATATCCTCTCTACTGTAGTTATTTCTAGTAGCATCATTTGCATTGTCTCCTGTAGCGCTTGCTGTGAGTATTGATCTAGTTTCACCGACATAGATTTCTGATTCTTGGTTATTGGTACACAAGACTGAAGGCTCGCTAAGCACGCTAGCAGCACCTTCTTCTTGTAGGAGATCCATGACTACACCAAGAGCAAAAATCTTTTTGACATTATCAAGACCTGTAGATATACCTACAGAACTAAGTATTGTGCTGCCTAGTGTGATGGAGTTTGAGCCAGTATTCCCAGCCATACTTACCAAGCCATGAGAAGTAAGTGCTCCACCCTCAAATCCATATCTCATACCTAATTTTCTTGATAAATTTGTATTGATTTCTACAATTTTTGCCTTGACATATACTTGTGGTTTCTCTACATCAATCCTGGAAATTACATCTCGTATATTTTTAATCTGGTCTCCAGTGGCGAGAACTATAAGTGCATTTCTCTCTTGGTCACCAACTACCATCGCTTTTGTAGGTGCCTTTGCGCCTTTAACTTTTTTAGCAGCTACTTGCATATTGTTCATTTGTGCAAGCAGCTTAGAAAGTATTTTTTCCATCTCTTCTACGTTGGAATTTTTGAGAGGTATTACATACATTTTTTGTTCTTGGTTTTCGCCCTCTTGGTCAAGCTGCTTGATAAACCTCATCATCTGTTCAACATTCTCTTTTTTGCCCACCAAAATAATAGAGTTTGTTGCTTCATCTTGTAATACATCAACTTTTTCACTCGGTATAGTTTTTGGGAATAGTTGACCTGCCATTTTAACTGCATTGACATAAACTGCCTTGGAGCTTGCATGTTGTAATTTGATTGTAGTGGCTCCTTTTCTTCCTGCTCCTTCTACTGAGTTTATGATTGTCTCAATAGCGTCCAATGTTCTAGGGTAGGCAGTTACAGATAGTACGTTATTGTTTTTAAAAGAAATCACTTTTGCATTTTTATGTAGCAGTGGCTTTATTTTGGCTCTGATTACTGCAGCATTTGAGGTTTTTAATTTGAATAATCTGGTCTGGATTAGTTTTCCTACATTTTCACCAGTGACAGGTAGGCCTTCTCCTGGGGCGGTACTAGCTTTGACAACCTCTAGATATTCGCCTCTATCTATGAGTGCATAACCCTTGCTACTCAAAATAGAGTTAGCCATATCATACATTGTATCTTTAGTAACAGGTTTGTTTGATACAAAATCTACTTTGCCTTTGAGGTCAACATTTATGAGAACATTCTTTTTTGCTTTTTTGCTAACCATTTCAATGAAATCTTTTATCTCCATTCCCTTGAAATTCATTTCTGCCGCACTCGCTGTGGTCGATAGTAGTATAATGCTACTAGCCAATGACAGTAATATCTTATCTAATTTCATATTCTAATTCCTTTTCTTGGTTTGCTCTAATTATTTTGATAGTAGCAGTATCTGCATTTTTTATATTTTTTAATGCCCCCATCGCTGCTGATGGATTTGAAACATCTTCGCCATTGACTGACTGTATTATGTCACCTCTTTGTAGGCCCGCTTTACCTAAAGGACTTGAGCTACGTACAAATCTTACTTTGTATCCAACAATTGCACCATCTCTAGCTACCGCCCTTAGACCTATATCGCTTCTTAGTTTTGTTGGGTCTTCCATATAGCTGGTAATAGCTTCTCTTGAGATTCCTATCGGACCACTGTTTTGGCTAGAGCCACTGCTCTGTGATGACATAGGAGCATCATTTGGTACTCCACCAGATGAAGATTGTGTAGTATCTAGATTAGAAGAGGATGTTCTAGGTTTGGCAGTTCTGCTATTATCGTTGCGTAGAGAACTTCTTGGTGATTGAGTATATGTGCCTTGACTACTAGATTTGGTTTGTAGTTTTTTAGCAATCTTGATCGAGTATTTCTTTTTATCTTTTTTGAATATAGCACTCTCTTTGTCAGCATCTACAAAAGTATATCCGTCAACCTTGTCTCCTCTACTCAGTACAAAGCTCTTGCTACCTTTTGTCAATGTTACTATGGCATCTTGATCGTCGACATAAACTCCTACCAATTTGTAATCATCTAATGATGGAAGCTTGACTTGTGGTTTGATTGAGGTAGGCTTTTTAATTTTTACTACTTGCTGCTTGTCTGTTGCAAATTTATATCTGTAATATAATTGTCCTTTAATGGAGCTCTGGTTGATGTCTATACCTTGCGTCGGCAAAAAGAGATATTCGACGACAACCCAAAGGAGTTTTATGACTAACCAGA
>CAYWGB010000051.1:0-7483 GCA_964457825.1 uncultured Campylobacterales bacterium
TTATTTGGGCGTTACGAAAAGTAATGGATGGGTATATTTTTAAGTTGTGTCATACTCTAATTTGTTTGGTGGTATTACACATATAACTTGCAACCAAGAGCAGATGATGGCACTCATCCAAACCTCAACAAAATCCTGTCTAACATCGATGTGCTAAGTATGCGTTTGAGGTAGCCTAGTATGTATGTTGCTTTTGTAATGTAGTATCTCGGTTTTGGTTTTGGGGATTTGATGATTTTTAGCACAACTTTGGATAGAGAGTCGGCTTCCAGGTTGAAGGGGACTTTTTTGTTGTCGCCCTTGATCGTTTTGGCATATTGCATAGAGTAGATACTGCTGACAATATCTACATTTTTTTCTAGCATCTTGATGGCATTTTTTCTAAAATCACTTGTGACAGGGCCAGTATTTAAGAGTATTGGATATATATTTGTGCCTTTTAACTCTAGTCGTAGAGTATCTGTTAGCCCTTCTATAGCGTATTTGCTGGATGTATATGCTCCCCTGCCTGCTAGTGCTATGAGCCCCAATACTGAACTGTGCTGGATAATCTTGCCATACCCTTGTCTTCGCATAACTGGGAGTATCTGTCTCGTGCACTCATGCAAACCTATGACATTGGTCTCAAACTGCTCTCTGAGGGCATCAGGTGTTATATCCTCTAGCATTCCGACCTGTCCATAACCTGCGTTGTTAAACCAAGTGTCTATCTTGCCATCTTTTGCTAGAATACTTTTTATAAGTGTGGATATATGCTCTTTTTTTGTCACATCCAAGAGATATGCATCGAAGCCCAAATCTTTGAGCATCTGCACATCTCTTGGGTCTCTAGCGGTCGGATAGACTATGATTCCTGCCAAAGATAAATCTTTGGCTACTTGCAAACCTATGCCCGTGGAGCATCCAGTGATTACGATATTTTGAGTTTCTGTCATGATAATATGTGCCCTGCTTGTTTGATGTGATATACGATGGCTCCTGAGTTGGTAAAAAACTCTAGAGATTTTTTCGAGTCTACAATCTTGTCATCCTCGCCTATAAATATCTCTACTACTACACCTCTGGCGATCAAGGCCTCAATCTTGTCTACTTGCCAAGTGTAGCCAAGTAGCCTCTCTAGATCGTTTTTGTTACCTTTGGCTTTATGATAAGCTTCTACTGTGTTGGTTTGTGTATATAAGTTTTGATAAAACTGATCCATGTACTCCATGGGTCTAGTGGCAAAATACCTCAACTGAGCACGCTTGAAGCTAGTGGATTTATCATTGAAAAAAGCAGGAGAGATGAGCACTAGTCTGTCTATTCTATATGTAGAGTTTAGAGTGTACTCCAGAGCATCTATCGCCCCGAGGCTGAACCCTACAACACAAAGTGTATCTTTTGGTATATATGATTTGAAAATCTCTTGCTCGTTTTGTAGCGAAAAACCACTGAAATATCTAGGTATAGATGGCATGGTTGCCTTCTGGTTGAGCGATATGGCTATCTATCACAACCCATTCACTTGAGATATTCTCCTTGGAGCTGATTGTAATTTTGTTGTAGTACTGGTCAAAACCTCTATATATCTCATCTTTACCATTCTCTACCAGTACTTGCAGTGGCGTAGAGCATGATTTTCTGAACTCAAGATTTTTTTGAGCTATTAGGGCTGTGAGCTCTTTGTGTCTAGACTTTGATATGGTGCCATTGATTCTCTCTTTGAGCGTCGCAGAGTGTGTGCCGTCTCGTTGCGAATAGGTAAAGGCGTGCATATGAGTCAAAGGAAGCTGAGCTACTCGCTCCATCGCCTCTGCCCAGATAACATCACTCTCGCCGGGATGTCCTACTATAAAATCGGTACCGATGGCATAACCTCTGGAGGCTATAATCTCTAGCAGTACAGCATCACTAGCGAAACTATTTCTACGTTTCATAATACGCAGCATCTCATCACTGGTGTGCTGCAGAGCAATATGTAGATGTTTTGCCATCCATGACTCGTCCAATAACTCCAAAAACTCTGCATCAATTTGGATAGGCTCTAGACTGCCGATTCTAATACGGCGGACACCTCTAAGGAGTGATATTTTTTTTAATAGTTTTGCTATAGAGCTACCCTTATCCTTGCCATAGCTGCCAACATTTGTACCAGTAAGGATAAACTCTCCAAACCCATTGGAGGATAGTTTGGATATCTGCTCCAGTATCGTATGCTCATCATGGCTCCGGGCAGCACCTCTGACAGATGGTATGATACAGTATGAGCAGTCAAAATCACACCCCTCTTGGATCTTGATAAACGCCCTACTTTTGCCGATAAACTCACTGACTATAGTAGAATCTGTATGCTCCAAATCACCTATAGAGTAAAATGGTTCACTCTCTTTGAGATATTTATCTATCTTCTCTTTTTCTGAATGCCCTATGACACCAAAGACTTTGCCTTGGCTAAACATCTGCTCACCTTTTGAGTGCGAACCACATCCTGCCATCACTATTTTTGCGGAGCTGTTTCTGCGAGAAATAGACGATATATAGTTTCGAACAGATGAGTCAGCCCCATTGGTGACAGTGCATGAGTTTACTACGACAATGTCTGCATCTTGCTCATCATTTATTATGGAATAATCAGCCATCTTGCTCATCATTACTTGTGTGTCAAACTGGTTAGTCCTGCACCCAAAGGTCTTGAAAAATACTTTTTTTTTGCTACTCATCAAACAGATTGGTCTCTTGATCATTTATTTGCGCTCTTGGAATCCCCCGACCAATATTTAGAGACTGTGTAGGGTATGCTATCTCAATCTCTTCACAGGCTTGTATAGCTTTGATAATCTCCGCAGATATCTTGCTACGCAGTGCCAATGTAGCGTAGGAGTTGGTCAGATACCAAGAGCTTATTACGACTCCGTTGGATTCGATAAATGAAAGTATTCTGGGCTCTACATTGGTGTTTTTGATGTGATATCGAGTACGAAGCTTATTGAGTCTATTTCTTGTAATATCGGTATATCCTTTTGAATACTGCTTAGTAATATCCCTTGCTATGGAGACCGCCTTATCAATATCAGAATCAAATGTGATAGTAAAATCTATTCCATCCCATACGGTTTTTAGGCCTGCATGAGAATAGTTAGCTATCATGTCGGTAAATATATAGTTGTTTGGTATAAATATTATCCTGCCAGCACGTCTGTTTTTCATGACGGCTGTCAGCGTAACATCTTCTTGCATCGTCATCCTAAGAGGTGAGATATCGATAATATCACCTATGTACTCTATGTTGTTTCGTACAAATTTGACTCTGTCTCCCACATGTACACTACCACCAATAAGTATAACCCACCAGCCCATGAGAGACATAAACCAATCTTTCATGGCAATCGCAATACCGGCCGAGGCAAATCCAATGACTGTCACCATATAGCTGACATTCTCTATATATGCAAAGAGCAGAACCAGAAGCAAAATGCTCAAGAATAGAAAGTTCGTAACTTTATTTATGGTGTAGTAGCTCTCATTGTGTGACATATATTTACGCATAAGATATTTGACAAGTATATAAAATAGGAAAAATATTATGATAATTCCGCCTATTTTAACCATCTTGTCATACTCTTGGTGTATGGCTTCGTTTACTTTGAGTTTTGCCTCTTCTATTTTTTTATCATACACCTCTTTGGTCGTGTCAAAAATCTCAATGGTTGGTCTAAGTACACCTAGCTCTTTTTCGATATCATAAAGCTCTTGTTCTGTTTTGCCTGTATTTGGCTTAAGTACAAGCATCCTCTCGAGAACTCTCTTTTCGGACTCTAGCCTCTCTATTTCATCTGTTAACTCATTATATCTGTTGCCATACGATTTTTTCTGTTCTGCAAGTTTCTTTTTATAAGAGAGTCCATCCAAAATCCCTACAGGATTACCAATTTTTGGCACACTGGACATGGCAGGAGGCTCCACTATGGCAGCAAATGGGTCAGACTCTAGATCTTTAAGTGAATCAAGTTTCCTCTCGATAATTTTTAGTTCTTGTCTCTTCTCTTTGAGCTCGCTCTTAGATGAGTTGTTTCTCTTGAGTGATAGTTTTTTTATATCCGAGGTAAGTTTCTTTTGTCTATTTTTGAGACTTTCGTATGTATTGTATGTACTATATGAGGTGCTCCACGCACTCTCTTTGGTCTCTTTGGCTGCAAGCTCTTTGAGTTGTGCCTGGAGAGAGACATACTCCATATCTTCACTCTCTTTTGTGTCAAAAAGAGAGTGATTGATCTCCTGTGATGGCAATGTAGGTCCAATGAGAGTATCGACAGCCTTTTGCATGAAGCTTATGTTGTCCTCTTGACCTGCCATTGCTGATGCATGAAGAAGCGCAAGAAGTATAAAAACTCTAAGCATTGTCATCGTTACACTCCATCAAAGCCTCTTTAATGGTATTTTCATCTATATCAGAGAGTATCACATGTGATCCTATTTTGCCATTTGGCAGTATAAATTTCAATTTTCCATTTCTGCTCTTTTTATCCAAAAAGAAATCATTATAAAAACTATCTATGTCCAAGATGGCATAATCCACTGGCAGAGTGCTGGAGATGAGTAGATCTTTAATCGTCTGTGCATCATCATGACTAAGTAGACCCAATTTACAAGCTAGTTGATTGGCCATAACCATGCCAATAGAGACAGCTTCTCCATGTAGGTATTTCGTATAGTTTGTCTCTTTTTCTATCACATGTGCAAAGGTGTGTCCATAATTTAACACTGCCCTGACCCCTTGCTCTTTTTCATCTTGATTCACTATATCTGCTTTAAGTGCAACTGATTTGGCGATCATCTCTTTTAGTACATCGCTATCTTGAAGATTGTTTTTATTCAGATAGTCAAAAAAATCACTATCAAACATGACAGCCATTTTTACCACTTCTGCTACTCCAGCAGCAAACTCTCTATCTGGTAATGTTGATAAGAATGCGGTATCGATATAGACAGCTTTTGGCTGATAGAAAGCTCCTATTAGGTTTTTCCCATATTTGGTATTGACACCTGTTTTTCCACCTACGCTTGCATCCACTTGACTGAGTAGTGTAGTCGGAATCTGTATAAATGATATGCCTCTTTGGTATATGCTAGCAGCAAAACCGGTCATGTCCCCTATTACACCTCCCCCTAGTGCTATCAAGGTCGATGCTCTATCAAATTTAGCAACAAAAAGTCTCTCTAGTATCTGCTCAACTGTTGCCATGTTTTTATGCTCTTCACCATCCTCAAGGATAATTGTCTCTATTTGTGGTGCAGATATTCGAGAGAGTACATCATCCAAGTGCAGAGGTGCCACTGTTGTATTGGAGACTATCGCTATCTTGCAATCAAACTCAAGTTTTGGAAGTTTATCAATTTGTATACTATAATGTATGGGCTTGGATGCTGATAACTCTATGGGAATAGTCACTAAAATCTCCTATTTTTTTAAGCTATGGTAGATGCTCTAATGCATCATTTTAACATACACAAGATAACACGACCTTTATCTAAATCTTAGCTTGTCGGAACAAGGATTTTAGGATAAGAGGTATCGTGCCAAATATAGTCAGAGATATCTGTAGAAAATTTACTCATAATACTGGATATTTTTGGATTTTGACCCATCGGTGCTATCTGTAGTATATTTTTCATAAGCGATATCTCTCTGATGGGGTTTAGATCTTTTTTGACTATTTCGATTGGGTATTGTGTGGCACTCGAGATTGCTTCATAATGCATTATAACCTGCTTCGACTCTTCGTGATCACCTTCTGGATCAAAACTGCACAACAGCATATCTAGACCTAAATCTTTTGATATGTATATACTTGCAGATGAAATTGACTCCATGTCTTCTTCGTTAGTAATCAGCACTACTGATTTATCTATATTGTATAGAGGCACATCTCCAAAAATATATAAAAGCTTATTTCGGTTATATATTTCTGCATGGACATTGTTGCAAGAGATAGTATCTAGCGTTGTCATGACCATGCCTATGTTATATGTCTGCATATCACCGAGCATTACCTCTGCTGTGTTATCATTATCATACTCTACGAGCACATGGATGCTATTTTTTGCAAATTCTCTAACATCCTCTAGTAGACTAAAGTCCCCAGGGTTCAATACTCTGATAATCAACTCTCTGTCATCTATCTCATCTAGCAGATAGACTGCCTCTTGGATTTGACTTACAGCGTTGATATCATCAGAATTGAGATCTATCAATAGGTATATATTTTTGCCAAATGGCTCTGGTATCTTTAGTGACTGGTTACTGATTCGTCTATAGATTGTAGTGAGCATTTTTGGCTGCCCTATCAACAAGAGTCTATCTTCGGCTCGTATCATTTCATGTGGCTTTGGAAGTATCAGTTTGCCTTGCCTAAAAATTGCTGCTATAGACCACTTGACTTGAGATATAGAACCCACATGTCTGTGTGCAAATGGACTACCAGACGGGACATACACCTCCATAATTTCGCCACTATCCAATCCAACATTTTGTGCCACTCTTGGCATATCTGGTAGCTGATCATAAAGTCTGTTGCTACTTTGAGCGCTGACATTGAGTGGATAGAGATACTCATCTTCATTATCTTCGAAAATATCCCAATGATCTAGCATGAATATTTTAATCTTCTCATTGGCGGCACGGATGTTACTATATGTTTCCATGCTCTCTACTGCATCATTGAGTATCACGAATGCAGAATCAAATTTGACTCGAAACATAATATCTCTAATCTTGCTACGTGATGTCGGGTCAAACCTATAGTATTTTATATTGTTCTGTACATGCTCTGGATCTTGCAAATCTCCAGCCAAAACAATACTATAATTATTAGAGTCTCGTTTTGCACTGCTTATTCTGTCTATAAAGTGTTTGGCCGAGAGGCCATCTGCTACTATCAGTATCTGTTTCATTTTTCTCTTTTTTGGGTACAATGACACAATTATTATTTAGAGGATTATAACATAATGCGATTTCAGATAGATAAAACAGATGGCAACGCAAGAGCGTGCACAATCCAGACAGCACACTCTACCATCGAAACACCCGTGTTTATGCCTGTGGGGACGGTAGGAGCTGTCAAAGCATTAGATGCTACGGATTTGGCAGAGTTTTTAAAGCCAGAAATTATTTTGGCAAATACCTATCACATGTATATGCGTCCTGGAGATGATATTGTGGCAAAAATGGGCAAACTGCATGGATTCACCAAGTACCCCAAAAGCTTTTTGACCGACAGTGGCGGGTTTCAAGCTTTCTCTTTGAGCAAAAATGTAAAGATTGATGAGGGTGGAATTACTTTTGCTAGTCATATAGATGGGAGTAGACACTATTTTACTCCTAAAAAGGTCATAGATATCCAACACAACCTGGGCTCTGATATCATGATGATTCTTGATGACTTAATAGCATTACCGGCCACACAAGAACGCATAAAGGAGAGTATAGAGCGTACAACCAGATGGG
>CAYWGB010000052.1:0-7347 GCA_964457825.1 uncultured Campylobacterales bacterium
TTAGGTGTAGTTGTATATACCCTAGTGCATACGCCTCTTCTTTGAGGACAGCTTTCCAATGCTGGTGATTTTGATTTTTTAACCACCTTTTTTCGCTCTTTACGAATCAACTGATTTATAGTTGGCAAATTGTTTCCTTTCTATTGTTTTATATGTTTTCTCTAGTGTTTAGAGAATCGAATCTATTTATGGCTCTTACGCCATAAAACAGCACTACTATCTAGTGCAGATTTATGGCGTATGACACAAAAATGGACAGACATTATACTAAGATAGCCTTTAATAGGGATTATGTAGACTTTTTTGCCTTTTTTAGAAATAGTCTTAGCGAACGTTTTGCTTTATAATCAATCTTGTAGTGAATATGCTCTAAATACCAAAGTAGGCTCTGAGGTGAGATTTCTCTTTTTTTGGCCTCTCTTTTAAGGATATATTGTGGTATTTTTATTTTTTTGGAGATAAATAGTTTTGCCAGTTTTTCTATCTCTTTGCCATGCTTGTTATAGCACAGGCGTGCGAAAACAAATGGTAGATGTGTTTGGTTATACCACTCTTGGGAGAGGTCAGTTCCACTACCGCAATCTAGATAATACTTGAGTGCCTCATCGCCTATGAGAACTTTACCATCCACCCTTAGAACTTTTGCCAAGGCATTTGAGGTTTCTGATGCAGGATCATCTCCTGCTTCGCCTGCTATAGAAAATACGCTATATACTTTTTTGAACGACACGATACCAACATCAGTACAACCAAAACGCCCTGAGTGCACACTTGAGACAAAAGCGGCGTTGACCTTACCTCTAATGAGTGATTTATTTACTTTAGACGGAACTGCCCTATTGTACCTGAAGGCCATTTTGGACGTACTGTTTCTTAGATACTTAGTCAAAAATACTTGAAATGGCAAAAGATTCAGATAGCTGATCGATCCAAATATCATGTGTCGCCCTTTGCTGTGTAGTTGAGATTAAGCCCAATTATACCAAACAACAATTATAATCAAACATAATCAATAAAGAGGTGCACTCATGATCACTGTAGAGTTTTTAGGACCAATAAATATCGAAGATATGCAAGTAGATGTCTCTTCTCTTGGCGAACTATCATCGCTGTTGCTAGAGAATAAAGAGCTTGCCTCGTGGCTATCAAGCTCAGCCGTGGCTGTAAATAACACAATGGTAAATGATGCGACAATGCTTCTCAATGATGGAGATAAGGTCTCCATATTACCTCCGGTGTGTGGAGGCTAGTATGGAGATACATGATGGACCGCTAGAGACGAAAGAGATTTTTTGTAGATGGTTGGATCAACAAGCGACTTCCAACTACGGTGCATATATCCCTTTCGTAGGCACAGTCAGAAAAGAGGGTGGTATTAGTGGACTTAGTTTCGACATATATGAACCGATACTGAAAACATGGTTTGATAAATGGCAAGAGAGATCAAGCCTACTTGGTGCAGTTGTAAAGATGGCACATGCCAGAGGTGATATTCCTGTGCATGAATCATCATACATGTGTGCAGTATTTTCCCCAAAGAGGAGAGTTGCACTAGAGCTAATAGACGATTTTGTCGAAGACTTCAAAGCAAATGCCCCTATCTGGAAATATGACCTTATAGAGGGAAAACGTATATATGCCAGTGACAGAAGTACGCCCATGGTGGGCGCAGGACTATTGATTAAATAGCATTAGCACTCTGCTTTCATTTCTACTGGAATATAGCTATGCTCTACAGTTTTTATTTTTAAAAATTGTGCCAGCTGTGCTGCTGTTTTGCATCCGCTGTTTATCGCCTCTATTAACAACTCTTTATCATATTTCAAATTCATGTCATCTCCTTATAGTTATGTCATATTGTACATAAAATGTATTACAAATGATAAAATCATGTCAAATTGTCATACTTTTATTTAAAATAATGTATATTATGTTATAATTTCTCATAAAAAGGAGTAAAAATGGTAAATTTAAGCGATATAATTGAAAAGCTGAAAGATATAATATCTGAGAATAAAAATAATAAAAAGGTTTTCGACAAGGATGTAGCAACTGCATTGACTATTCCACAAGCAACTTTTGCAACGATGAAAAAGAGAAATTCAATACCATACGCTGAAATATTAGAATTTTGTGCACTGAAAAAGATTTCAGTCAATTGGCTATTTTTTGATCAGGCAGTTGATATGCTCAAGGAAGAGACTGAAAAATTTTTCCAGGTACGATATTTTCCTGATATCCGAGCTAGTGCTGGTGGTGGAGCGGAAGTATTTGATGAAAACTTTGAGCACATATCTATAGATAAGAAAATCATGACAAACATGATAGGTATGGGTAACACAGAACTAGAAGCTATAAACGTAGACGGGGAGTCTATGGAGCCAACCTTGCACGACGGTTCTATAGTATTTGTAGACAGAAGTCAGACAAACATAAACAAAGATGGGATATTTATTGCCAGCACAACGGCTGGTCTATTCATCAAGAGAATAAGACAAAGAGCTGATGGAATGGTGGAGTTAATTTCTGATAACAAATCATACTCGCCAGAACTATTATCTCCAGATGAAGTAGTCATTGTTGGAAAAGTAGTTGGCAACATAGAGAGTCTTTGATACTTGCCTATCTAACAAAGAGGTAAAAATATTACAATTTGACACACTTTTTCAAAAAAATTCAAAATAGATGTACTATTGCATATACAACACATAAAGGAAATAGCTCATGATAAAGCTTGCAGATATTCTAGATAGGATACGAGAGATCATCTCATGTGAAAAAGAGGGAAAAGTGCTATACAAGGATATTGCATTATCACTAAATATAGGCCAAGACTACTTGGCAGTAATCAAACGTAGAGGCAAGATTCCATATGAAGCGCTAGCTATTTTTGCAGATAAAAAAAATATTAATCTCAATTGGATACTGATGGGAAAGAAGCCAAAACATATCAAAAAATAGTTTTAAAAAAAACGTAAAAATAACCCAATTGATAATGAAAGTAATATAGTCATACAAAAGAGTGTAACGGAGTACCATTTTTTCGACATATTTATATAGCCGCTTATCCATTGCACTATTTTCATCGCAGGAAATGACATAAACAAAAGCATGATAATGGAAAAGACCAGAGTTAAGATTATGTCCAGCACGTGGCTTCCTTTGGGTCAGATTCCATAATATTTATGCACAAACTCTAACTCATCTTTATTTTTCAATAGTACATTGCCAATAATTGTATGATTATCATCCTTAATAACAATACGGTTATTTTCTAATTTCATATGAGTTGCTGCCCATTGGCGCTCAAGTATTTCTAGTCTGTGAAATAGTTCGAAGTTAGATGGTTTCTCTTTGAACTCTTTGTCTTGCTTACTCAATATACTAAGCCCCCCAAATCTTTTGTCCAAATAGTATGGACTATAATGTTTGAGTATCTCATGTACTCTTTTGTTTTCTGCTGATGGTTGACTTTGTAAAAAAGCACCAACACCAAATAGCAAAAATCCCAAACTAAGAGCCAAAAATAATAACCTTTTCATAAATGTACCGCCATTTTTTTAAAAGTATATGGAGTTTTGGTCCAAATCTTCTTGATGAGTATCAATCCTGATTGCACAAAGCTATGATAGCATAGTATTAACATACGCATAAGGATTAAAATTGCAAAATTTTCTCACACTAGAAGGCGGATACCTCACTATCGGAGCATTTGTTTTGGTTATTACATTATTTGTCTCTACTAGACCATTTGTCTCCAAAGGCTCAGTAAAAAGATGGGTGCCAACAGTTTTTCTGCTTATATCCATACTTACTGTAACACACTACATAATAACAATAGATAGGATGAAGGAGGTCAAACAGGCTTTTTTGAATAACAATATTGTTATTTGTGAAAGCAGAGCACAACGCAAGGTAGCACAATCCATAGAGATTAAAAAATCTAGAGAGTGGACCCTGAGCAGCGATGGTATGTTCTCGTCTCCAAACTACAATAGACAATTCTTTAGCGCTAGATGTATCGTGAAGTAAGATAGATAAGTTATAGAATAGACTAATTTTATCCTACTTGACCTATGTCAACAAAAGTAATTTGCAATATGGTCATAATACTCTATGCCGTAGAGTATCTCAATCGAGTACTTGGCATATAAGTTATCACAAGGAGTACCCATGGAACATCTTATCGCTAGACCAGAAATAGCCTTAGGTGATTTTCTACCTATATTTATTTACTCTACACTGGTGATGCTTTTTGGAGTAGGATATGCAGCCATCATCACGCTATCGAAAATGGGCTACTTTTCTGCCAAATGGCATACTGCTGGATATCTTATGTGGGCATTGCAGGCGTTTAGCCTATACGAAGTCTCAGTGCTAATACATAGTAACCATTTTACCTCCAAAGTACTAATGGTTACCATGATAGCTTACCTTTTTATACCTCATCTCTATTTCTTTCTCATTACCGAATCAGAGCAGAGGTATGAACAAGATCAGAGAGAGAAACAAAACTTAAAGGAGCACATAGATGGAAAATAATGATTTTTCCGTATGGACAAGCATACCGTTCTGGAGAAGGTCGGCTGCTTGGGTCACAGGATTTGCAAGTATTTTGTTAATTTGGTTGACTTTTGATACGATGGGACAGATAGGCATGGGTACCGATGCCGACCTAATAAACAAGGTTGACAAAAGAGTACCAGCTCCGACTGTCATAAATTATCATATCGACTATCAAATGAGTGAAAAAAGAGGTCATGAGGTGCCAGTTATAGGCAAAAAGCAGCTATTTTTTGGGAAAGAATGGAGTGCAGATGAAGCAGCAGCGCTGTTGCATCTAGGCAAGCTAACATCACAATCCAAAAACTGCATGAACTGTCATACACTTCTAGGAAATGGTGCATACTATGCACCAGATCTTACAAAAGCATGGCTAGACAAAGCATGGCAAGATGGTGGCACTATGCAATCAATGACAGGCAAGGATACGGTAGAGGAAGCTATGGCAGAATTTCTCCAGCACCCTTCACAATATCCCACTCATGCGAGGATGATGCCAAATCTCAAGATTACGCCTGATGAAGCCAAAGGCTTAGTTGCATTTCTCAAACATATGAGTTCTATAGACACCAATGGTTTCCCTAGAAACTTCTCAAAGAGTACGAAACAATTCAAACAAGGAGGCACAAATGCTCACTAGTATCAAAAAGAACCACCTATCGGGTGGACAAAAACTAGGAATGATGTATTTTAGAGCGGCTTTAGTTCTTTTTGGTGCTCAGTTGCTCATGGGGCTTATAGCTGCTACTCAATTTCTCTATCCAGATTTCTTGTTCGAAGTATTTGATTTTTCAGTAGCTAGAATGGTGCACATCAATGCATTAGTAGTTTGGATGTTATTTGCCATGATAGGCTCAGTCTATTATATGCTCAAAGATGAGACAGAGCATGATGTGGTGGGTCTAGGATTGGGCAAATTGGCATTTTGGGTTCTAACAGCTGCGATTGCAGTTGTGGTACTTGTCTATATTTTTGTCCAGATTGGCCCAGGAACAGAATCTAGTATCTGGTTTATCAACGAGGGACGTGAATACCTTGAGGCACCAAGATGGGCAGATATCGGTATAGTTGTTGTAGTATTAATTTTTTATTACAACGTTTTTGCTACATATATGGCGGGTAAACGAACAGGCATCATGACGGTCATGGTCGCTGACTTAATGGCGCTGGCTGGACTCTATCTTGCAGGCATGTTCTTTACCGATAACATCTCTATGGATCAGTATTGGTGGTGGTGGGTTATACACCTTTGGGTAGAGGCAACATGGGAAGTGTTTGTGGGTGCATTAGCAGCATATGCACTAATCAAAATGATTGGAGCAAAGCGAGAGATAGTTGAGATGTGGCTATGGATAGAAGTATTGATGCTATTTGGCTCTGGAGTGCTAGGCATTGGTCATCACTATTTTTGGATAGGAACTCCTGAATATTGGTGGGAAATCGGGGCACTATTCTCTGCACTTGAACCTGTTCCTCTGATCGCCATGTTCGTGCATGTTCTATATGACTGGGGCAAAGAACAAGGAGCAAATGGCGTCAAATCAGTGGTTGGCAACAGCCCAGCAATGGGCTGGCTGGTAAGTAATGCATTTGGAAACTTTTTAGGGGCTGGAATATGGGGCTTTTTCCATACGCTGCCTCAAGTCAATATCTATACACACGGTACACAATTCACGGCTGCACACGGGCACTTGGCATTTTTTGGAGCCTATGCAACCATCCTTATAGCTATGATGTATATGGGTATACAAGGAGCAAACAATATCGAGAAACTCAAAATGACATTCAGCTCCAAAATGGGTTTGATTCTTATTAATCTAGGCGTACTTGGCATGACAGTTGCATTGACGATTGCAGGATATGAACAGGTTCTGATAGAACGAGCTGAACTTGGTGGGGGCTGGTCTGCATTTTTTGCGGCACAAAACTTACCATGGTATGTACAAGCACAGGCGTGGAGGCTCATTATGGGAGTAGTAACAGTTATTGGATTTGTCTATCTTGTGAAAGATTTGATGACTATAGGCAAACAAAAGTCTGCTGAGCAGAGCGAGGCATAATACCTCTCTTGGCAAAGCCAAAAGATAGAAAAAGGAGAAGAGATGTTAAGCAACATATTTTTTGAACCATTTACAGATGTGGTGCCAAGCTTTTTTGGCTGGCTAAATCAAGGTCCTTTGACACTAACAATATTCTTGCACACTGTCATTATACTGCCAATGTTTTGGATATATGCAAGCGAGAAAAAAAGATTAAAAAACGAAAAAAAGTAAGTTTTACGGTATCACCACTTGCAGTAGTGCATTTTGGTGATATCCTCAAATAAGTAATCAAAATATATTCGCCTTCGATACACAGTAATTATCCTCTCTATATAAATAAGATAAAATATCTACACTAGAAATGGAGTAATTATGAATCCCAAATCAGAAACCAAAGAGATATTACTATTGCTTTTTATTTTTAGTATCAGTAGAGATTTAACACAACACATTGGCCCTTTTGAGCTAAGAACATATATTTTGGTTGTGCTGATATTTACATTGAATATCTATACTCATATTCGAATCCATAAAGATGCTACCTATTTTTTGGGCAACGAAAAGAGGAGATATGTTATCAAAGTTTGGACAATGCCTGTATTTGGTGCAATCCAAGTACTATCAAAACTCCACGAAAAGAGGAGATACCTAATTATTTTATCTGTAGCACTGTGTGCTCTCGAAGGATTGATTTTTTATTTATTGAAATACTATACATAGGTCAACAAATTCTTGACTATTG
>CAYWGB010000053.1:0-7089 GCA_964457825.1 uncultured Campylobacterales bacterium
GAAGTGATATACTTTACAAAACGAAAAGGAATCCAATGAAACTATATAGCAAACTCTTACTGGCAACACTCACAATCACCATGCTCTCGTCTGCGCAAAACACCATAGTTACCCCAAAAGACTCAGATATTAAAATCACTGTATACAACGGCAACAGAGCATTCATAGACGAGCATCGAAGCGTCGAGATAGAAGATAGCGGTAAGCAAAAGCTAGTCTACGAAGGAGTGCCTAGTAGTCTGATTACGCCTAGTGTCATCCCCTCTCTAACAGGTCTGAAAACTATGCTCTACTCTCAAAACTTTGTCTATGATTTGGTATCACTGGAGTCCATGCTAAACAAAAGCATAGACAAAGAGGTCAAATATTACACAAACGGCAAGGAGCCTACACTCTCAAAAGGCACACTCATCAGCGCAGAGCCAGTCATGGTCAGAGACAGTGATAGTGGCGAGATACTTTCACTAGAAAAGCCAACACAAGTGATATTTTCTTCTGTACCTGCAAATATGATAACCAAACCAAGCCTAGTGTGGAACATAGATGCCAAAGATGACGGCAAACTAGATATCGATTTGAAATATCTAACCAAAGGCATCACATGGAAGAGCGACTATGTGCTAAATTTACACGGCGATACCTTGGATCTAAATGGTTGGATAACCATCAAAAATGACTCTGGAGTAGGCTATAAAAATGCTCAGATTGCTTGCTTGGCTGGCGATGTAAATATGGTTCATGGCCTAAGACAAAGACCAAGGGTCATGAAACGAGAGTCATTTACTAAAGCTGCAGACATGGCAAATGTAGCTGAAGAGTCTTTTTCGGGGTACCATCTCTACAAAATACCATTTAGAGAAACCATCGCAAACAATGAACAAAAACAGATATCATTTATCACTCAAAAAGATGTCCCATTCCATTCATATGGATTAAATGTCAATAACAATTTTGACAATTACGGAGAGCAAAAACTAAGTTTTAATAAAATTATAGAGATCAACAATACAAAAGAGAACAATATGGGGCTCCCTCTGCCAAAGGGCACAGTTAGAATGTATGAACAAGATAGCTCGAAACAGACACATTTCATAGGAGAACAGAGGATAAAAGCCACAGCTTCTAATGAGTTACTCAAACTAAGCTCAGGAAAACTATTTGACATAGCAGGTGAAAAAAAGATTACAAAATATACTCGTGATGAGCACTATATGGATATAGAGACGACATATAGCGTGAGAAACCAAGGTAAAAAAGATATAGAACTTCGTATTCAAGAGCATCTCCCGCGATACGGCAGAAATATTAAGATAAAAACTAGTTGTAAAGGCATCTGCTCAGTAGAGAAAAAAACAGCCTTCTACCGAGAGTTTACCATACAGCTAAAAGCCAATCAAAGCTATGAATTTACCACAGAGTTGGAGTCAAACTTTTAGAACGAAAGTATGCTCTGATTGCGAGCATATCTATTGAAATCACTTGGCATCAAAGAAGTACTGTTGTGCTTGAGCCTTGTTGTCAAAAGGAGTAATCATATAGCTCTCATTTAGATACTCCACCGTATACTCTACTCCTTGCTCGCACTTGCCATAGGTTAGTGCAATCTGTAGTGCCAACTCGATATCGCTAGCCGTAGAGTCTTTGTGTAGCAAAGAGTATGGGCCAACGACAGGTAGCTTGATAGGATAATAGTCTTCATTGAGTAACATCTGCAAGGATTCATTATCCTCCTTGTTTCTTCCCACCACCAATTTAGCCCCATCTGGTAGCCTAAAATGTCTGCCAAATTTTAGCAGATCTATATCGTTCACACCAAACTCATCAAACTTTATGAACTCTTTTATCTTTTGTCCATAAACAGGTTCGGTAAGCAGGCATCCACCGCCAGGACTCTCAAAATCTTCCCACCCCCATGCTTTTGCCATCGATAGCTGCCTCTCTCTGCTCCGACCAGATATGTCTAGCAGTTGCTCTCTATCTACCCAGCCTTCTAGCTCAGGTGTGGTGGGATCCATGAGTTGCGCAGAGAGTGGTCTTAGTATCAATTTCTCATCTGTATCATCTGCTAACTTTTGCACCTGCTTTAACGCATCTGATCTTTGACTCATAGGTCTTTGCCCTACTACTTCACCAGTAACCAAAAAAGAGGCATCAAGATCTTTCATCATAGCTTTTGCAATCGTAAACATATACCCATGACAATCTATGCATGGATTGAAGTTTTTACCATAGCCGTATACAGGACTAAAGAGTATATCTTGGATATAGGATTCTCGCACATCTACCATTTTAAAGTCGGCTCCTGCAATCTCGGCACGTCTACGCATATCTTCTGATACATCTTTGACGCTGCCAAACCCTATCTTGATATGTAGCGCTGTTACATCTATGTTTTGGTCTCGCATGAGCTTGATAGCTATCATGCTATCAAGCCCTCCACTAAATAATGAAATTGCTCTCATACTCGACTAGTTCTCCTCTTTTGAGTTTTGGGATTATATCTTGTTGTATCTTGTTTCTAATGTAAACTTTTTTCTTGAATGGAATATTTGGATCTGTTGTCATCTGTTTGTATACACGACGATAGTAGAGCTCAAGCTGTTTGACTAGAGCATTTGTCAACTCATCATCATTCAACGTCGGTATCTTATCATCGATGAGTATCTCCATCAAAAGCGGATGAGTTGTCTCTCCCTGTTGTAGGCACGCTATAGCTTCACCATGTCCACCACCTAAAGCATCTATAGGCAAAGATGAGGTAACTCTCTGGAGCAATTCTGGACTATCCATGACACTCTTGATGATACATTGCCACTCTGGGTCACTACGGTGCCCTTGGTTGACAAACCTTTGTCTAACCTGACTATTGTCACGATTGGAACCAAAGAGCCCAGGTTGTACACCAAGCAGTCTAGAGGCTTCAGGTATATAGGCATCCTTGATTATTGGCGTTAAGGCCTCCAAATAGCCTTTTAGTTCCGCGAATGCTGCCTCTTTTTGGTTGGGATTGGAGATGTCATAGCTTTGGACAATTTTTTCCAATACAAATGGCACAAGTGGCTTGGCACTCATCAGTATGGAGAGTATCTCTTGGTTTTGACCATTGGCAACCATATCGGCTGGATCCTTGCCATCAGGGAAGAGGACAACTCCGCCTTCAAACCCATGTTGGCCAAGTAGCCTGGCAGCTTTGAGTGCTGCAGCTACTCCTGCCTTGTCTCCATCATACGCAAGTATAACTTCAGGTTCACCTTTGCGTATGATAGGCAGATGCTCAGCTGTTAAGGCAGTACCTAGTGTAGCAACAGCTGTGCTAAACCCTGCTTGATGAAGCATTATAACATCCAAGTACCCTTCGCAAATCACAATCTTTTTTTTCTGATATACGCTCTGTTTTGCGATATCGTACCCATAGAGTAAACGGGATTTATTGAACAGTTTTGTCTGTGGAGAATTGATATATTTGGCTGGATGATTGCTGGTGGTTCTTCCTCCGAATCCGACCAATGAACCATTTGGAGAGTATATAGGAAAGGTAATTCTTTGTGATAATCTAGCGTAGTATCTGCCATCTTCACCTTTTGCTATGATACCAGCTTCTTGGGCTTGTGGCAGTGGGATATGCATAGATGAGAGGTGTGCCATAGCGTGCTGTCCATCTGGGACATATCCGATACCAAACTTCTCTATAGACTCTTGTGTAATTTTACGATCGAGTAGATACTGCATGGAGCTATGATCTTTTGCTAAATTTGTTTTGTAATATTTTTGCATCATTTCTAACGCCCTCTTGGCATCAGAATAGTCGCTATTGCCTTTTGTATAATTCAGAGAAAAATTAAACATAGATGCCAATTTTTCTATGGCCTCGGGATAGTTTATCTTTTCACTCTCCATTACAAACTTGATAGCATCACCGCCCACGCCACATCCAAAGCAGTGGTAGATTTGCTTAGAGGGACTAACCACGAAGCTAGGTGTTTTTTCGCCATGAAATGGGCAGTTAGCCTTGTAGTTGGCTCCTGCTTTGCGTAGCTCTATGTAGCTACCAATCACATCGATGATATCAATGCTGTTTTTTAAGGACTCTATGGAATTTTGTTCAATCATGAGAGAATTATATCCAATAAAATGGTATAATCATACAAAACATAATAGTGGAGATATACTTGGATAGCTTTTTAGTAGACTACAACAGTCCTGCCTTTTCTATCATCATGGGAGCTTTGATACTTGGTGCACTTTTTTTGGTCACATATTGGTGGGGCAAAAAGATGCAAGTAAAAGAGAAAAATCAGCTCATGTCATTTTTGGAGAAATTTGGTGATTCCAATGAGTGTGTATTGGATACTGGTGATATAGATTATGACCCTGATATGCACAAGCCACTATTGCTGCTCGCTAAGGCATATGAGAGTAGCGGAGAGTATCAAAAAACAGTAAGTATCTACCTCTTTTTGATTCGTCATACCAAAAGAGATGAGCTACTGGAGCATCTTGGCAAGATATATTTGAGAGCAGGCATGCTAGATCGTGCTGAAGAGATATTTTTACAAATACTTCAAAAACGTCCTAGAGATAAAAATGTTTTGTATCAGCTCGGAGTCGTTTATCAGCTTATGCAGCGTCCTGATTTGGCTCTGGAGACACTTGATCCACTCGAAATACTTGGTGAGGACGTTGAAGAGATGAGGGCATTTTGGGAATTTTCCATGTTACAAAACAACAAACAACTCTCTTTCGAAGAGAAAAAAACAGCTCTATTGGAAGCAAAAGAGAGGCACGCGTCGCTATATAAGCATGTTCTTCCCGAGCTTTTTGCTATGTCGTCCAAGGAGGCGTGGAAACATGTCGACAATAACAGACTCGGGGAGACATTAGATATGTTTTGGTATTTACCAAAGGAGCAACTTGATTTAGATATAATCTCATCTAACGGCAAGTTGACCAAAATATATTATGCAAGAGGCGATATTGAGATGATAACGCCTGAGCAGAACAAGATTGATAGCGGCATAGTCAGCATTGATATTCTATCTGCTGCACGGCATTCAGGAGAAAATAGAGGTGAACTCTCTTTTACATATTTATGTGATAATTGCAAGCACACTTTTCCTATCACATTTAAGCGTTGCCACAACTGTTTGGCTGTCAATTCTGAAATAGTAGAGGAGCACATTACAAAACATGAAAAAGCAGATTACTCTTTATTCTGATGGCTCTAGTCTTGGCAATCCTGGCCCAGGAGGCTATGGAGGCATACTTGAGTTTAAAGGCAAAAACAAAGAATATAGTGGCGCAGCCCAAAGAACAACCAACAATCGCATGGAGTTAATGGGTGTCATTGTTGGACTAAGAATGCTAAAGGAGCCATGCAGTGTTGAAGTTATCACCGATAGCGCATATGTGGTGGGAGCCATAAATGAGTGGCTGGTAAACTGGGTAAAAAAAGATTTTAAAAAAGTCAAAAATGTTGACCTTTGGAAAGAGTACCTAGAGAGTGCGAAGTACCATGAGGTCAAAGCAACATGGGTAAAAGGACACAATGGTCACCCTCAAAATGAGAGATGTGACGAATTGGCTCGTACAGAAGCCGAAGCCATAAGGGCAAAGTTAAGATCAGAGGCCAAGGGGTAATAATGCAAAACTACAGTGGATTAGAAGAGAGACTAGGTTATGTCTTTGAAAATAAACAGTTGATTATTGAGGCACTAACTCACAAGAGTCATAAGAGGTCATATAACAACGAAAGATTGGAGTTTTTAGGAGATGCTGTTTTAGATCTCATAGTGGGTGAGTATCTCTATATGAAATTTCCAGATGAAGACGAGGGTGTCTTATCGAAAATAAGGGCCTCACTGGTAAATGAGAGTGGATTTGCTAAACTTGCCGGTGTTATTGAGCTTGGTAAATATATCTATCTCTCTTTGGCGGAGGAGAGTAATGATGGTCGAACTAAGCCATCATTGTTGTCAAATGCCTTTGAGGCGATAATGGGAGCTATATATTTAGAGTCTGGATTGGAGCAGTGTCAAAAGATTACCATCTCTTTACTGGAGCAGACATATCCCAAGATTGATCTAAATACTCTATCTAAAGATTTCAAGACTGCACTTCAAGAGCTCACACAGGCAACACATGGGGTGACACCTGTATATGTGATGATAGACTCCTTTGGCCCAGATCATAAAAAAGAGTTTGAGATATCAGTAGAGCTAGTTGGGAAACAAATAGCTAAGGCAAAAGGCAAATCTAAAAAAGAGGCACAGCAGAAAGCTGCTGAAAAAGCTTTGAAAATCCTCAAGGAACAAGCATGAATAGCTTTGGCAAAAAACTAGTGATGACCACTTTTGGTGAGTCGCATGGTGCTGCATTGGGTTGCATACTTGATGGTGTACCAGCAGGACTTGCGATAGACCAAGAGTTCATCCAGAGTGAGCTAGATCGTAGACGTCCAGGTAAAAGCTCGTTAGAGACTGCACGCAAAGAGAGTGACACGGTAGAGATACTTTCGGGTCTGTTTGAAGGTATCAGCACGGGTACGCCAATAGCGATGATTATACGAAATAGTGACCAAAAATCAAAAGATTACGACAGTGTCAAAGAGCTCTTTAGGCCAGGGCATGCTGATTTTACATATTTCCATAAATATGGTATCAGAGATTACAGAGGAGGAGGGCGAAGCTCAGCTAGAGAGACAGCTGCTAGAGTAGCGGCTGGTGCTATAGCAAAGCTAATGCTTGAGACTCTTGGAATAGAGGTCAAGAGTGGAGTTTGCGAGATTGATGGTATCGTTTCACAAAATATAGACTACGATTACGCAAGACAAAATCAGCTTTGTGCACTAGACAAAGATATAGAAGAGCTCCAAAAACAAGCAGTGCTAGATGCCAAAAACAACCATGACTCAGTAGGTGGAGCAGTGCTTACAAGTGTGACTGGAGTACCAGCAGGGCTAGGGGAGCCACTGTACTACAAACTAGATGCTATCATAGCCGAAGCGATGATGGGTATAAATGCAGCAAAAGCTGTTGAAATCGGAGATGGTATAAGCAGTGCATCACACAAAGGTAGCCAAAACAACGATGC
>CAYWGB010000054.1:0-7077 GCA_964457825.1 uncultured Campylobacterales bacterium
AGGGGCATCAAGACTGATGCTTCATGCGTATTATCTGGAGTTTACTTTTTTAGGTACGACTTATCTGTTTTGCTCCAAGCAGGCGTTTGGTGACTAATCCAGATATTACTATTAGCTATACTACCCACGCCTCATCTTTAAACACAACATCACCATCCAGTGTCACATTTGTAGTATCAAGAAAAATATCGATATGAAACTTTCCATCACCACGCTTGAAGCCTGGTTTAGCATACATACCGTGTCTCCTACCCAAAGATAAGTGCACACCACACATACGCTCATAACTCCCCACATCACTAAGAATCTTGGTTTTGCTGATGCCACGATTTAGCCCAAAGCCCAATTCTCTTACCCATACCTCCCCATCTTCTCCCTCGCGAATAAGTGCTAGCATCTCATCAAAGGCAGGTGTACTATTTTCGGTATCGACTAAAACTCCGTTTTCAACAATGATAGTAATGGGCTCTGTAGGCAGATTTATCCTGTAGGTAATATCAGCAAAAGCAAAAATAGATGCTCTACCCTCCAATGCCGTCAGTTCCTTGGACTCAGTAAATACTTCACCGATGGGAAACTGCCCTCCTATGTTAGGCATCTGCGAATAATCCCCTATGTTTAGCTTGGCGGACTCAAAAGCAGCTCGAAAAGATAGTTGCTCTGATCCACTATATATGATACCAATCTTCGCATTATCTATTTTTGCTTTTAGTCTTAATCCGGTATCCTTGATAGTCGCCGTATCGTACTCCAGCGTATCGATATAGTTACTCACTTCACTCTCAACCATACGTCCCAAATGTGGATGCTCTAGTACTTTTATTTTATGCTTAAAAAGCTCCACACGTATACGAAATGCATCTAAACGAAAATTTGTTGACTGTATCAGTATCACCAAATCCAAAGGATTCAAGGCATCAAACAGTCTCCTGATATCTTCTGGGTTGCTTTTGTTAAAATCGATAAATATTGCATCGGGTAAATTTTCATGGTACGCCTCGGCCAATATCCTAGAGAGTGTAGAATCAGTATCGTAGATTATCATAGCCTTATGCGAATCGTCGTGCAAAAAGACTTTGGTCAAAAGTGTTTGGGTATATTCCTGTGCTCTATCGGTAAGTTTCTCGTAATGCAATATATCCCCATTTGTGCTTAAATTTTTGTATAAACATTATATCATATGCCAATTAACTCGTTATCTCAGTTCATCATTATATACAAAGAGATTTGTCCACCATTAAATGACCAGTTTTTTTAGATATAATCACTTTAATAAACTTAAATCATGCGACAGGATACAAAGATGAAACTAGTTGTAGCTATTACTGGTGCAAGTGGCGTAGAGCTCGGCAAAAAATTTGTCAACAACCTACCCAGTGATATCCAAGTGCACGTAGTGGTCTCCAATAATGCTCTGTGTGTTGAATCTTTTGAGCATGGGCAGGTTACCATGCATAACGACGAAGATATAGCCGCATCTATCTCAAGTGGATCATTTCACATCGATGCAGTAGCCATCGTACCATGCAGTATGAATACACTGGCAAAAATTTCATGTGGTATCGCAGACAATCTCGTAACTAGGGTTGCTTCGGTGGCGATAAAAGAGAAGAGAGCTATGCTTCTAGCACCCAGAGAGATGCCATTTTCATCTATTGCACTGGAAAATATGAAAAAGCTCTCAGATCTTGGTATTATAATATCTCCACCAGTAATGGCGTATTATTCCAACATTGAGAGTATCGAAGATATGGAAAAATTCATTATAGGAAGATGGTATGACTCTCTAGGCATATCAAACAATTTATTTGAAAGATGGGGAGAATAGATGAGGAAAGCGATATACCCAGGCACATTTGATCCAATCACAGAGGGTCATCTAGATATCATAAACAGAGCATGTAAAATGTTCGACGAAGTAGTAGTGGCTGTATCAGACTCTAGTAAAAAAAATCCCATGTTCACCCAAACACAGCGCATAGAAATGGTAAAGATTGCAACCAAGGAGTTCTCGCAACTCAAGGTTGTAGGATTTGATAGTCTACTGGTGACACTAAGTGATGAACTTGACTCCAATATCATTATCAGAGGGCTAAGGGCAGTAAGTGACTTTGAATATGAACTACAGATGGGATATGCAAATGCATCGCTCAAAAAAGATATCGAGACTATCTATCTTATGCCAAGTCTCAAGCGAGCATTTGTCAGCTCATCTATAGTGAGAACGATATTAGATTATAACGGCAAAATTGACCATCTAGTCTCTCCGGAAGTATGTGAAAAAATCAAAGGGTATAGAGCATAATGTATATTCTCTTTGAAGGCATAGATACTACTGGCAAGAGCACACAAATAGAGTTGATATCCCAAAAATACCCCGAAATTATCACCACATATGAGCCAGGAGCAACAACTTTTGGTAAACAAGCTAGAGACATACTTCTAGCAGACACCATTATCTCCAAGAGGGCCGAACTGCTCCTTTTTTTAGCTGATAGAGCAGAGCACTACGAAGAGGTAGTTTTGCCAAACTTGGATAAGACGATTATATCTGATAGAGGGTTTCTATCGGGTATAGGGTATGCACTAGCCAATGATTCATTTGAGCTACAAGAGCTAGTAGCACTGAATCGATTTTCAATGCGAGGAAATCTACCAGACAAGATTATAATGTTCAAGACCGACCTAGAGACACTTAAAAACAGAACGGGTCAAAAAAAACTAGACGGGATAGAACTAAGAGGACTGGACTATCTATTGCAAGTCCAAGAGATTATGATAGAAACAGTGAAAAAGATCGGCATACCGTATCAAATTATAGATGCACGAGAAACCCAAACTATGATACATAAAAAAATTACAAAATATTTAAATTTGTAACATCAATAGGTTAATATTTTAATATTATCTCTTTATGTTCCATCTTATTATACCCATTTGGGTAAACTACATTATAACTTATTACACTCTAATCCTCTTTTGTGTTACCAAGAGAAAGATTAGAGCACAACAAAGGAGAGTAAAATGAATTACATACTAGCACAAATTTTTATATGCCTTCTAATAGCAGCACTTTTAGGAATGCTTATCGGATGGTTACTTTGCAAATCAAAATGCGGTAAAAAAAGTCACAGAAGCACAACAAGCAATGAGAGCAAATCATGCAATGACAATACAGACAAGAGCGATACCGCATCAGCCGATGCAACATCTAATCCAAAACCTAGCTACATCAATCCCGATGAGAGCAAATATAATGCGTCAACAAAAGATAACCTAAGACTCATTAAAGGGGTTGGAGCAACTCTGGAAAAAGTTCTCAATGATATAGGTGTATATAAATTTGAACAAATAGCCTCTTGGACACCAGAGCAGGCAGCACAAGTTGATGATATCATTGCATTTCCAGGTAGAATTGAGAGAGAAAAGTGGATATCTCAATGTAAAAAACTACAACACGGAGAATCAACCGAATTTTCAAAAAGAGTTGAAAAAGGAGAGGTTCCTACGAGCAAATCATAGCTCGTAGGTATATCTAATTACGATTAGTGTTTTTCAAAGAGCACTACTCTTCAGTCTCCAAGAACTCTGCTAATGATATACTCTTCTCTTGCTTATCTTCTATATTTTTGATCCATATAGTGCCATTTTTGAGTTCATCTTCGCCTATTAAAGCGACATATTTTACATTGGCTTTATCTGCACCTTTCATATGGCTTTTGAATCCTTTGGAGCTATACTCCAGCACTACTTTCCCTTCTAGCCTTTTTGCTTTTGCTATCTCGAAAAGTAACTCTATGGCATCATCACACATAGCTCCTAGATAAATACCATTTTTCTCCTCTTGTGGCATCTTGACTAGCTCAGATATACGCTCTATACCCATAGCAAATCCTATTCCCGAAGTTGGTTTTCCATCTAGATATTCGACAAGCTTATCGTATCTGCCGCCACCAGCAATAGCCGATTGTGCGCCTATCTCATTACTTATAAATTCAAATGCACTTTTGTTGTAATAATCTAAACCACGTACCAAGTTTGTATTAATGCTATATTTTATCCCCACTCTCTTCAGTAGACTTGTCAGCTTATCAAAATCACTACTGCACTCATCACACAGATTTCCCATGAGCTTAGGAGCATCTGCTAGTGCAGATTTGCATTTCTCATTTTTACAATCTAGCACTCGGATAGGATTTAACTCTATTCTCCTGTTGCAGTCCTTACACAATTCATCTTTTAGTTCTTTTAGGCTTTTAACCAAGTTGTCTCTATATGGAGGCATGCATTCAGTACAACCAAGTGAGTTCACCTCTAATTCATACCCAATGCCAAGAGTATCAAAGATTTGAGCAATCATACTAATAATCGTAAAGTCCTCATAGACGCTACTCTCGCCAAAACTCTCACATCCAAACTGATGGAACTCCCTGAGTCTTCCTTTTTGTGGTCTTTCATAGCGAAACATCGGCCCATGATAATAAAATTTATGCTTAGCCTGTTGCCTATCAAGTTTAGAACTTATAAACGAACGAACGACCCCCGCAGTCCCTTCTGGCCTTAAACATACATCATTTTTACCTTTATCGACAAACTGATACATCTCCTTGCTTACAATATCTGAACTATTGCCCACAGAACGCTTAAACAGCACTGTCTCTTCTAATATTGGAGTCTCGATATAGCTATATCCATACCTCTTGGCCACTTCGGTTGCCACATCCAGAATGTAGGTAAAACGCTTGCCATCTTCGAAAGATATATCTTTCATACCCTTGAGTGGATTAATCATACTATCTCCTAAATCTTGTTTACTCTAACTCTTTTTCTCTATGCGAGAAATATGTACTAATACCCTCTGCAATACCTCTAGCAATCGTATCTTGGTAGCTCTTATTAAAAAGTCTCTTTCTCTCCGTAGGATTGGTAATATATCCCACCTCGACTAGTATTGACGGCATCTGTGCCCCCACAAGTACCCAAAAAGGTGCTGGTCTTACACCATTATCCTTAACATACTTATATTTTTTTTGTATATTAGTAAGTGTTCTCTTTTGCACATCGATAGCCATCTTATTAGATAGTTCAATTTTTGGACCAGTCACAAGCTTGAGCATAATATCTTTTGTGAGTTTATTTTTCTCTTTGCTAACAACACTGTTTTCGCGAGCTGCTACTCTCTGTGATCTTGCGTTTCGACTAGTCTGTAGGAAATATGTCTCTATTCCTCTTGCTTTTTTTGCTTTACTCTTGGTGGTAGCATTTGCATGTATCGATATAAATGCATCTGCCTTATGCTTGTTGGCATATCTTGTCCTTGAACCCAGAGTAATATATTTATCTCTACTGCGAGTCATCAAAACATTAAAACCGAGTCTCTTGAGATGATATTGAACTCTTTTTGCAATCTTGAGTGCGATGACCTTCTCCATATACTTCCTGCTGCCGCCCAAGGCTCCACTATCCTTGCCACCATGTCCGGCATCCACAACAATTGTATAACTCTTTTTTGGTTTACTCACTTCAGAAGGAGTATACTCCCCATCCGTCACTGAATCAGTGCTACTAGACTCTATACCACTAGAACTGACAGGATTTACAATAGGCGCAGGCATAGGTCGCCTAACCGGTTTTGCTGGCTTGATAGCCTTTGGCAAATCAATTCTATATTTATTGGACGATATCATTCCGTGTTTCAAAGCATATCTCTTCTTTGCATCAATAGTTACACGGACAACGCTATCTCTATATTTATATATTCTAAACTTACCAACTTGCTGGTGCCTAAGTTTTTTATCGAGTTTAAGTTTACGTAAAACCACTCCATAAAAATCAAAGACTAGCTTGTCTCCTGTAGCAGCTGGTATCTTAAACTGGTTTACTTTATTTGTAACGAGCGGTCCAGCAAATTCCAATATCAGCGCATCCTTATCTATGTGAGCATTAGTAATGGTATTACCAGCCCATATGCTGCTACCAAACATCAATAGCACGATTAGAATTTTATGGATGCCTTTCAAAACTTTTATTCGCCTTGCGTCAGTTTATTTAATAACTCTTTCACAGTGATTATCTCATTTAATCTATATCCATTTGCACCAGTAAAAAAGAGTCCTGATTCTACCTTGCCATCATATGCATCACTCAATCTATCAGCAATACAATACCCCACCTGCTTAGCTTCAACACCACGGTTGCATGGTGCCACACAGTTTGATACACATGCGATTTTTGGTGCAGTTTTCTCCTCTATCATATCTTGCAAATTAGTCTTGACACCCCTAGCTGGATAGCCAACAGGGGATTTGAGTAGCTTGATATCATCTTCTGTCGCGTCTATAATAACTTGCTTAAAATTTTCATGAGCATCGCACTCAATAGTTCCTATAAACCTAGTGCCCATCTGCACTCCACTAGCACCTAGTTCGATCATTCGTACGATATCACCATGATCCCATATTCCACCAGCAGCAATCACGGGCATATCCCCCCAATTTTTTGCCTCTTCAACCACAGGAGGTAAAATCTGCTCAAGCTGATTCTCCTCTAAAAAACACTCATCATATTTAAACCCTTGATGTCCTCCACTCAGTGGCCCTTCGACTATCACCGCATCAGGCAATCTTCCGTGAGTCTTTTTCCACCGTTTACATAAAATTCTCAATGCTTTTGCAGTTGATACAATAGGAACCAACGCAACATCTGGATACTCTTTTGCCGCATCAGGCATAGTCAATGGTAGTCCTGCGCCGGTAATAATCATATCAGCCCCAGCCTCACATGCATCTTTGACTATTTGGTCGTAATCGACTGAGGCATAGAGCACATTACAAGCCAGCGGTCTGTCACCACATATCTCACGTGCATTTTCAAAAATCTTCTTCAGTGCCTTGGCAGAATAAAAATTATTTGCTTCTGAAGGACGATTATCCTTGAGTACCTTATCTGAGTACTTTCTATTATCATAATTTCCTGTACCTACTGAGCTTATAACGCCAAGTGCACCCTCTTTGCTCACGGTACCAGCTAACTGATCCCATGAGATACCTACTCCCATGCCACCTTGGATTATGGGCT
>CAYWGB010000055.1:0-6937 GCA_964457825.1 uncultured Campylobacterales bacterium
GGTCTCCAGAGCGTCGTATGCTACAAGCTGCTATAGATGCAACACAAGAGCAGGTGCAAGGCGAGGTGAAACTTAAACTTTACAAAGGTGCTATTACTGTAGTGGGTAGAAAGTCAGATGTAACATTGTACTCAGAAGAGCACTCTACATTTGAAGCAGATGATGTCTATAACCAAAAAGATGCAGAAGGGTTTATACGCCTGAATGCCCTTAGATTTATCATTGAGGGTAAAAAACAGCCAGGAAGAAACAGTTAGTCCTTCTTGGAGTAATTTAACATCTCTTTAAACTCTTCATTTGTATAGTTTTTGCTTTGGTCTAGTGCCATTGGTATGGAGCCAAACTCTTTGATGAGATTGGTTGCAATTAATTTACTATTTTTACTGCTCATCTCTTCATCCACAAAGACAAGCTTGTATTGGTTTTTATACATGTGATCTAAAAATTCCTCTTCATTACTGGCAGTATCCACTATGTAACCTTGGTTTTCGACTATTTTTCGATAGACAGATCTAAGCAGCGGCGATCTTTTGCATATCAAGACTCTCTCTTTGGTGGATGGCACGGTTTGTTGTTCTTGTATTTTTGGTATTGGTTCTGTGTTGGTGACGATGTTGTTTGGCATTATATTGTCCCGTGTTGGTGCATCTGTTAGCAGAGATGTAAGCGTTTTCTTGATCTTGTCGGTGCCGATTGGTTTAGGTATGTATGCATCCATGCCTGCATCCAAACATCTTGATTCATCTGTATCAGTAGCATTGGCAGTTAGAGCTATTATGGGAATATGCTTTTTTTGGTTTCTTGCTTCGAAGCTCAATATCTCTTTTGTTGCTGTGAGGCCATCCATGATAGGCATCTGAACATCCATGAAGATGACATCAAAATTGCCAACCATTCTCGTCTCTAAGCCCTCTTTCCCATTATTGGCTAGCGTGACGGTAAAGCCTAGTGCTGATAAGACATTATCTATAAGCTTTTGGTTTATAAGGTTGTCCTCTATAACTAGAGCTGTTTTTCCTTCGAAATCTCTATTGATAGGAGCAGTATCTAAAGTTTTTACAGTATCTATGTGGTCATTGGTTATGACTTGAGTCAGCTTTGTTTTGTCGATAATACTGAGTAGTTTTGTGAGATTCACTGGTTTTATTATACTACAGATATTGGCTGTCTCTTTTGGTTTGTATCCACCATTTGCGATAACGACAATGTGTCGATTTGAAATCTCAAGCTTACTCATCAGTGCATAGTTCTCAGTTAATTTTTGATCTACAAATATTATCTCTGGGAGCATACCTGTCTCTATGTTATGCTCTGATAAAAATATTAGATTACCTCCTAGATAGTCTATATACGCTTTGAGGTTTCTATCTGATTGTTTTAGAGCGTTATTGGTGATTACCAAGCCAGCATTTATCTCTTTTTTTATATCTGCCGCACGGCTATGTATAGGTAACTCTAGATCAAAGTAAAACTGTGAGCCTTCGCCCAAAGAGCTCTCGAGTCGCAGCTCTCCACCCATTAGTTTAACTAGTCTGCTTGAGATAGCGAGACCTAGCCCTGTTCCTCCAAATTGACGGCTAGTACTGACTTGAGCTTGAGTAAAGTCATTAAATATTTTTTGTTGCTCTTCTGCTGATATGCCAATACCTGTGTCTTTGACTGCAAATCTAATAAGGGCAGTTTCATTGCTTTGAGAAATGTTTTCTATATGAACATCAACATCTCCTCCATCCTTGGTAAACTTGATGGCATTACTTATCAGGTTTGTCAATATTTGTGTAATTTTTGTAGAGTCTCCTAAGAGTTGATCAGGTATGGATGGATCGATATAGAGGCTGAAGTCTATATTTTTTTGAGATGCCTTAATGGCATGAGGCTCTATCGAGGATTCAAATTTTTCTCTACACTTAAACGGAATACTCTCTACCTCCATCTTATCAGCTTGTATTTTTGATAAATCTAAAATATCATTTACAATCACTAACAGATTATCTGAGCTGTCCTCTATGACATCTACAAACTCTTTTTGATCGGCTGTCAAATTGGTTGATTTGAGTAATTCCGTAAAGCCTACAATACCGCTAAGAGGTGTACGAATTTCGTGTGACATACTTGCCAAAAATAGATCTTTAGCCTTGTTTGAGTCCTGAATAGTTTTTGATAAAAATTCATATATTTTGTCTTTATCGTTGGTTGCAATCACTCTGCTTAGCTCTTGCTTTAAGCCATCATATTGTGTTGATGCGGGCTCTGTCTCAGCCGAGAGCAACTCGGTACTAGGAGTGCTTAGATGCTGCTCAATATTTGTGACTTCTGGCACTGGGAGATCAGAAGGTTTCTCTTGAATGTCACTTGTGATAGTCTCAGTAGTAGTGTTCTTTGGCTCGTTTGTTTCGGTATGTTCGTCTTTGTTGCCTTGTCCCATAATATATGGTTCTTTAATTATTGTTTTACTGTAAGCCTTTGTGCTATCTTGTGTTGATGTTTCAACGATTTCATCTGGATTTTCGTATTGTACCGTAACGCCAGTCTCTTGTGGTGCAGGAGCCTTGCTTGGCTCTAGAACTGTCTGTTCTGTTTGAAATGCCACATCTGATTTTCTATTTTTTCTAAAAAGAGTACTTCTCTTCTCTTTTTTTGTTTTTGAGTTTGTCACAGGAGTTGTTTTTTTGAGTCTACCAATGTATTTTATGGAAGTGAAATATAAGATAGATGCAAGTCCAGCCAGCAGTGAGTAGATGGCGTATGGTAGATAATCATTGCTTTGCTGTGTCTTTGTGCTATCTGTTTGTATAGTTTTAGTATCTGATTTTTTTGTTGCTGTTGAGACTGGTTTTGGGATGCTGGCCTTGGCCTGTCTCATTTTAGTGGAAAATAGTGGATTCAATCTAGAGATAGCCTTATTATAATCTGATAACCATGCGTCCGTATCCATGCCTGCACCAGCCTGAGTATTGATAATCTTATTACGATTCACATTGACCGCAGACGTAGTATCTGTTAGGTTTAAGGTCAGAGGGGTACCGGATAATCGTTTGGCTTTTCTCAACCATTTACTCTGTTCGGATTTATCAAATGTCTGCTTTGACTCTAGCTTATAAGCAACAAGGCTTCTCTCAAGATATGCATATTTTATGGAGTTGAGTCTATTTCTAAAGTTTCTTATCTCTCCTGGGTCTGTTGGTTTATATAGTGCAAATATCATATTTTTTGCACCAGCCAATATACTATTTGCATAATTAGAGCTCAAAAGAGCATAATAATCTAGAGCTTTACTATCTACTTTTTCTCTGACTAGGAGAAGTTTTTTTTGTAGCCTTACTACTTTGGATGGATCACTGTCCATCAATTTAGATAGTATCTTGTCCACCTCTGCCCTAGAGCTGTCTAGTTCTTTTTTGTGTTTGCTGCTGTCACCCAGATAGATTGCAGTATCTGTCATCTCGTTTCCAATTGATGCTAAAAGTTTTTCAGACTCCTCCATAGATATCTTTTTTGTAACAGGTGGAGTTTTCTTTGGAGTCATTTTTTGCTTGGGTGCTACAGGATTCGTAATAGCTTGAGTCTGGGGTGTTGTCACCTCGCTACTATAGCTTTGGTATGCCGTGTATCCCGAATATAGTGAAAAAGCGAGCAATGCGACTCCCACAATTGCATAAAGTATTGTTTTGATGATATTTGACATCTGTAATCCCTAGTATTTTATTGATATTTTTTCTCTATTTTATATTATAGATATAATCATGGTAATTATATGCTTCTAATTGTAAGAGAGTTCTTAATGAAATAAAGGACTATCTGCAATACAGCAACTTTTAGATAAAATGAGCCACTTTAAAGAGTAGTTAAAGACTCAAAAATAGACTCATTTGTTTAAGGAATAATCAATGTCAGACTCATGTAAAAAAACCTACATAACAACCCCTATCTATTATGTTAACGACGTCCCTCACATAGGGCATGCGTACACAACAGTTATCGCAGACACATTAGCCATCTACTCGAGGATGCTAGGCCATGAGACCTTTTTCCTGACTGGTACAGATGAACACGGCCAGAAGATTGAAGAGACTGCAAAGAGTAGAGGTAAAGATGTGCAAGAGTACGCAGATGAGATATCTGGTAAATTCCAGAGAATTTGGGATGAGTTTGGCATAACCTACGATAAATTCATACGTACAACCGATGAACAACATAAAAAAGGGGTTCAGCATGCATTTGAAAAAATGTATGACAGGGGTGATATTTACAAGGATGTCTACAAGGGTAACTACTGTATCTCTTGCGAAATGTTCATTCCTAAAACTCAGCTAGTGGATGAATTTTGTCCAGATTGTGGTAAGAGCACAACGATTTTAGAGGAGGAGAGTTACTTTTTTAAACTATCCGAATATCAAGATAAGTTGCTTCAATGGTACGAGGATAATCCTGAGTGCATATTGCCAAAAAGCAAGAGAAATGAAGTCATACGTTTCGTAGAGTCTGGATTAGAAGATTTGTCAGTGACCAGAACCAGCTTTGACTGGGGTGTTCATCTACCAGAGTCCATCAATGACCCAAAGCATGTGATGTATGTTTGGCTGGATGCATTGATGAACTATGTGACTGCTTTGGGCTATGGAACGGATGATAAAGAGATGGATTATTGGCCTGCAAGAGTGCAGTTAATTGGCAAAGATATTTTGAGATTTCATGCTGTCTATTGGCCAGCATTTTTGATGAGTCTTGGTTTGCCGTTGCCCAAACATATAGCAGCACATGGTTGGTGGACCAGAGATGGCGTGAAGATGAGCAAGTCCATTGGTAACGTAATCGACCCAAAAGAGGTGGCTGATGCATATGGTTTGGAAAATTTTCGATACTTTATGTTGAGAGAAGTACCTTTCGGCGGTGATGGAGACTTTAGTCAGCGAGCGTTGATTGACCGTATCAATTCTGATTTAGGTAATGATTTGGGCAATCTGTTGAATCGTCTGATTGGTATGAGTGGTAAATATTTTGATGGAGTGGTTGATAGTCAAAAAGTCCAAGAGTACTATTCAGATGAATTAAGCCAAGTAAAATCCTCAATCGACAAGCTTGAACCGTTGTTGCACGACATGCAGATACACAAATATCTAGAAGAGCTATGGAGACCATTGAGCGTTGCCAACAAGGCAATCGATCACTATCAGCCATGGGTTCTGATGAAAGAAGGCAAAGAAGATGAGGCCATGGCTCTAAATGCATTGATAGCAAATATCTTGGCAAATGTTGCGGTTATGCTTCATCCTGTGATGCCAAAGACGACACAAAGCATCGCATCGTCTTTGGGATTCGAGATTAATACAGATAGTTATGAAAAGATCATTAAGCATAGTTCAATACTGGATACATTTACAATAGAAAAAATCCCACCACTATTTCCTCGTATAGAGGAAAAAGTACTCAAAGAGCCAGAGCAACAAGAGCCACAAAAAAAGAAAGCAGATGAGATGAAAACAAAAGAAGAAGGCATAGCACTCATAGGGATAGATCAGTTTTTTGAGACATCACTAAAGATAGGTACAGTTATAGAGGCAAGCGAAGTGCCAAAATCCAAAAAACTTCTGCTTTTGCAAGTTGACTTGGGTGATGGAGATATCAGGCAAGTAGTTTCAGGCATCAAAGAGTGGTACTCCCCAGAGGAGCTTGTTGGTACTCAAGTATGTTTGGTAGCAAACCTAAAGCCGGCTAAATTGATGGGCATACAAAGCGAGGGAATGGTTCTGGCAGCCAAAGACAACGATGGGTTGGTGTTGATGCGACCAGAGAAGCCCAAAGCTGTCGGCACAGAAGTTGGCTAATATGAAAATAGAGGATATTGTTAATCTAACCCAAGGGGTTCTGCGAACCACCCCACAGGTACACTCGGTTGAGGGTGTGACTGTTTTTCCTTCCAAGGTTGACAGAGGGGATCTATTTTTTAGCAATAAAAATGAGGATATAGACACTGCCATTGAGTCTGGTGCACATGCGGTAGTGTATGAGAAAGCCAGCGGTGTTGAGATTACTGATCGAGAGATTGCTTGGATTGAAGTGGACTCACTCAAGGAGTCTGCCTTTAGACTGCTCAGATATGTGCTGCTGACAAAAGAGGCTGATTTTGCACTGCTTGAAGCTCATGAGATGAGCTATCTCAAACAGGTGCTGACTCACAAAGGCAATATCACTGTGCTATATGATAGATGGGATAAGGCATTTGAACAAATATTAAATGGTGGTGGTAACCTGTTTGTGGGCAGTGATGAGCAGATTATGAAGCTAATCAAGCCAGAGTCAGTCAGACTAACTGAGACTGCAGACGGATATCTGGTGGATGATACACTCTTTAAGAGTACATTTCGTGTAGAAAAATATATCTACCAAGAGAAAAAAGTACCGCCATTTTATCTGGACTATATCCTCAGAGTTGTCGCGTTTTGCGAGAAGCATGAGCTGCCGTACTCACTAGACAAGCTTAATTACACCAAGCACTTTACACCTATATTCATAGATAATAAATTGTCTAGAGCAACACAGAGTGTGAGTGACAAGGTCTTGATATTTGTAGATAATTTAGAGGATATAGTAAAATCTAGAGATTATGTGAGATATCAGAGCACCTGGGTTAAATCTATCGTCTTGACGCCACCCAAAACAAAGGTTCCAAATGTTGAGAGACCGTATTGGTTCGAGAGCGTCGAAGAGGCAACTGAGATACTAAGGGGTGTACATTTCAACTATGCATTTATCTATACGCAAGATACCAAGTTATCCTCTCAGCTAGTCAAAGAAGAGTCAGTAACTACTCTATTTTAATCTATTTCATATAACTTAATAAGACTCTTCACATCAGCCTTACGACCTAGCCACTCTTGATAGAGTTCTGACATCTCTTTACTTCCACCGTTACTAAGTATATACTCTTTATATCCTT